>NZ_JADMOU010000029.1:0-73919 GCF_015558905.1 Bacteroides sp. D55t1_190419_B8 | reverse complement strand
TTTAAAAGAGACATATTCATTAGTTATTTCTTTTTCGTTTTTCAAATCCATTGGTCTTTTAAATACGAGATCCCAATAATAAGCTATCGCACCAATATACGGCCATTTTTTCAAACATGTTTCTTTATTGTCGTAACGTATTTTTTTATTATTTCTATTATTTTAGTAGCTTCGTTATAAAAGTCTTCATGACAATATCGACAAAACATTTCTATTTTTTGATCATATACAACACTTCTCAATTGAGATATTATTAAGTCATAAATATCACATGCATCTTCAACATCAATTCCATAAGAACTTAAGTTTGACTTTAAAGCATTTACTTTCAAGATACGCCAAATATTATACATATCGTTAATAAAAGCGCTCTCTTTACAATCTAAGGCACGTTTTACTGCATAATAATAATTTATTGACTCAGTTTCTGATATTCTAAATTCCTCTACATTAGGATATTGGGCAATTTGATCCCAATAATACATTAAGAGTAATCTAAATGCCCGGTTTTCTTTTGGATATATATTCTCTTTTTCAAATAGCCAAAACATTTGAACTGGTACTATTATTCTTTTAGAATCCAAAATATGCCCTCGTAATAAATAATGTTGCATATCACTTTATTTTTTTGCCCGCAGATTCCCGAATCGAACGATTCATTTTTAGAAAAGTATTTATTATAAAAAGAAAAAGCGCGGGAATCTGTACCTGTTACTCGTCCCGCTTATCAAGGCCTTCGAACTGCCCGCAGTAGTCTGAACGAGCAACGCAGAAGCCCACGCCGATATGTATAAACTTAATATACCTTTTATACAAAAGGTACATTGAATAGATATAAACATATCCCGTAGACACCTACTGTTGCTTTGTTTTTGACTGCTGCTCAAAGTGTTCGAAGTTTTGATAAGCCAAAGACAAAACGTCAAGTAAACGTCTTTCTTTAATATAATAATTCCCCCACCCCATCCACCTTATGAAAAGGCATCGGCGTGGAAAACGATGCAAATATAATGAAAAAAGTATAAACTAATCTAGTTATTAATTATATTTTTGTCACATCTAAAAAACAATGATGGTTTATAAAAATATTTATGTAGACAACTATCTTCAACACCCATTGATTATAAAACAATTTCCCATTAGGCAACGGCGAAATCGTCATTGCCTAATGGGAAATTGTTCGTCAGCCAACGGCAATTTTGCATATTCTATGCAAAATTGCAAAAAAACAGGGAAAGTTTATTGACTTTCCCTGTTTCATAAAGATTAGAATAAAAACTACGCTGCCGGATCGGGTGCTTCGCCACCAGAGCCTCCACCTCCATCTGGTTTTTCGCCTCCGGTTTCATCTTCGTCACCAGCACTTGCACTTACTTCTCTATCTGAGAACAATTCAATGCTTGCATTACCAAGCATTGTTTTGAATTTGGTTCCAGGAGTAAATACAATCTTTCTTCGAATAATAGTAGCAGCATTTACATCCTCCTCTTTATCCTTGCTCGCAGCATTAATAGCAGGGCGAAATGAACCGAACTCACCAAACCTCACAGAGAAACCTTCTTCCAAGAAAGTAATCATGGTATCTTCTGCACCTTTTAGTATGACATCTACCATGGCACGATGTATACCAGTTCTCTGGTTTACTTCATTACATAGTTTTTCATAACTAATACTACCAATAAGAACATTAGCAGCAACGTACTTCTCTTGCTTGTTCTCCTTATCAAAGTTCAGCACGATTTTTTTCTTTCTATAGCGTATAGCCATAATAATAAATATTTAAATTAATAGTTATATCAAGAAGTCACTCAATTGACTTCTTGACAAAAATAGCACTATATATGTCAATTCAAAATGATAGTGCAATATTTATTTTAATGCACTACATACCAGTATATTACAACTCATTTTAAGCGTAAATGATTACAAAAACAAGAAAATACGGCAGAATTCTAAGTTCTATCAACAACACCACTATTAGCTCCATCATTATTATCAACATCAGTACTTACATCTATCTATACAACAAGTCCTTTAATTCATATAATAGCAGAAACAGATTCACGACTAACAACAGTCCCAAATTCACCACTAATAATAACAGTGCTAAGTTTATCACTAACAACACTACTAAATCCATGACTAATAACATCGCCAATACTCCTATTTATTTCATCATCTAGTGTGATTTTGCCAATTTTCATTTATCTTTGCCTTACTAATTAATTCAAGAAAGTTATGATGCTGAACGAAAGAGACACTCGTCACGAGCATATATTGCAGGTAGCCCGCCAGATGATGACGGCTGCACGCACTGCTCCCAAGGGAAAAGGAATCGATATTATTGAAGTGGCCCTAATCACTGATGAAGAGATTAAGCAATTATCGGACACTATGATAGCTATGGTAGAAGAACACGGAATGAAATTCTTCCTTCGTGATGCCGACAACATCCTAAGTGCCGAATGTGTTGTATTAATAGGAACGCGCGAGCAGACACAGGGCTTGAATTGCGGCCATTGCGGATTTACCACCTGTGCCGGACGTACTGATGGAGTTCCCTGCGCATTGAACAGCATAGATGTAGGTATCGCAATAGGTTCCGCGTGCGCCACGGCAGCCGATTTACGCGTAGACACACGCGTCATGTTCTCCGCCGGATTGGCAGCACAACGCCTGAACTGGCTGAAAGACTGCAAGATGGTAATGGCAATCCCCGTAAGCGCATCCTCCAAGAATCCGTTCTTTGACCGGAAACCGAAGCAGGAAACCAATGTATAACAGTCACATTGATGCAGAAAACAAACAGATTTTAGATGCAGACAATAAACTGATTTTATAAATAACTAAATATATATAGTCTAATGGGAATCATGGTTGGACTCCCCAGCCCAAGCGGCTCGGAGAAAGATTTGCAGTTGAACTTCGGCAAAAATATGACCGTGCAGGTAGAAATGAGAGCACCTCATTTGCCTGCCGAATGGCATATGCAAAGCGGTATACAGTTGACATGGCCACATGCCGGTACAGATTGGGCCTACATGCTAGCAGAAGTGCAAGAGTGTTTTATCAATATTGCCAGAGAAATAGCAAAGCGTGAATTATTATTGATCGTCACTCCCGAACCGGAAGAAGTGAAAAAGCAGATAGCTGCCACTGTCAATATGAATAACGTCCGCTTTCTGGAATGTGCCACTAATGATACATGGGCACGCGACCACGGAGCCATTACAATGATAGATACCGGCACCCCTTCCCTGCTCGACTTCACCTTCAACGGCTGGGGACTGAAATTTGCTTCCGAACTGGATAATCAAATTACCAAGCATGCCGTAGAAGCCGGAGCCTTGAAAGGCCAGTATATAGACCATCTTGACTTCGTTCTTGAAGGAGGTTCTATCGAAAGCGACGGAATGGGTACATTACTCACCACTTCCGAATGTCTGCTCTCTCCCCAACGAAACGGACGACTGAATCAGGTAGAGATAGAAGAATACCTGAAATCAACCTTCCACCTGCAAAAGGTGCTTTGGTTAGATCACGGTTATCTGGCCGGTGATGATACCGACAGCCACATCGACACTTTGGCACGCTTCTGTTCTACGGACACCATTGCTTACGTGAAATGTGAAAACAAAGAAGATGAACATTACGAAGCACTGCTCGCAATGGAAGAACAGCTGAAAACATTCCGCACCTTAGCAGGAGAACCCTATCGCCTATTGGCCTTACCCATGGCAGACAAGATAGAAGAAGACGGTGAACGCCTGCCTGCAACTTACGCCAATTTCCTGATTATGAACGACGTTATTCTCTACCCGACATACAATCAGCCGGCGAATGACAAAAAAGCAGGAGAAGTATTGCAGCAAGCCTTTCCAAGCCATCAAATAATTGGAATAGACTGCCGTGCCCTGATTAAACAGCACGGTTCCCTACACTGCATCACCATGCAATATCCGCTGGGTGTTATAAAAGAGTCATAAAGGAATTACAAAGGAGATATAAAGGAATTATAAAATAATGAATGAATCAACCCACTAATTATTCATCATGAGAAAGATAAAAGTCGGAATCATCCAACAATCCAATACCGCAGATATTAAAGCCAATCTGATGAACCTCGCAAAGAGTATCGAGGCTTGTGCCGCTCACGGTGCACAACTGATTGTGCTCCAGGAGTTGCACAATTCACTTTATTTCTGCCAGACAGAAAACACTAACCTGTTTGATCTTGCCGAACCAATTCCCGGGCCTTCCACAGGCTTTTATTCCGAGTTGGCAGCAGCTAATGAAGTAGTCCTTGTCACCTCTCTTTTTGAGAAACGTGCTCCCGGACTTTATCATAACACCGCTGTCGTATTCGACCGCGACGGAAGCATTGCAGGAAAATACCGGAAAATGCATATTCCCGATGATCCGGCTTACTACGAAAAGTTCTATTTCACTCCGGGAGACATCGGTTTTGAACCGATTCAAACTTCTTTAGGAAAACTGGGCGTATTAGTATGCTGGGATCAATGGTATCCGGAAGCTGCCCGTCTGATGGCACTGAAAGGTGCAGAACTTTTAATTTATCCTACCGCCATTGGCTGGGAAAGCAGCGATACGGACGATGAAAAAGCCCGTCAACTCAATGCCTGGATTATTTCACAACGCGCTCATGCCGTTGCCAATGGACTTCCTGTTATCTCCGTCAACCGTGTAGGACACGAGCCTGATCCATCCGGACAGACAAACGGTATCTTATTCTGGGGAAACAGTTTTGTAGCGGGACCACAAGGGGAATTTCTGGCACAAGCCGGAAACGATCACCCGGAAAACATGGTAGTGGAAATAGATATGGAACGTTCGGAAAACGTTCGCCGTTGGTGGCCTTTCCTTCGTGATCGCCGGATTGACGAATATGATGGGCTAACCAAACGCTTTCTGGATTAAAGATTGCTCCACATAACTTTACTGCAAAAAGTTTATTACAGGAAATTTATTGCCTGAATTTTATCACATAAAGTTTCCTATATAAAGTTTATCTAATAAAGAAAAAAAGAAAGGCACAGAGTTCAAATCTAATTTTAGAACTCTGTGCCCTTTCAATATATTATCATAAATAACTATTTCATTGAAACGTTATTTTTTTGTTGGCTAGGAAATTAGCCCCTCCATAAATAAACAATCCCAGGAATTGGGCCAGATATTCATTCACGTCCAATCCTTCTACCAATAACACAAGAAATAAGAACTGTGCGGTGTAAGCCACGGCAAAAGCAGAACAAAAGAGCAGTATCTGTTTCCAGATACTATTCTTTTTATTTTCTACGGGGAATATCCAGTATTTGCACCAGATAAAGTTATGGATTTGAGCTATCAGATACGCTGTTATATTAGCCACCATATAGTCACCGTCGAATGACATTTCTTTCATCATTAACCATACAACCAACGCCATAATTAAGGCGTTCATTGTACCGATGACTATAAAACGGAATATACGTACAGATTCTTTCACTCGCCCTCTTTCAGATCAACTATCAAATTCAGTTCATCAAGTTGAGTCTGGTCGATTGCAGACGGTGCATCCAGCATCACGTCACGTCCGGAATTGTTTTTCGGGAACGCAATACAGTCGCGGATAGAATCCAAACCTGCGAACAAAGATACCCAACGGTCGAGTCCGTATGCCAAACCACCGTGAGGAGGTGCACCATACTTAAAGGCATTCATTAGGAAGCCAAACTGTGCTTCTGCCTTCTCCGGAGTGAATCCAAGAATCTCGAACATCTTCGCCTGTAATTTCGCATCGTGGATACGGATAGATCCGCCGCCAACTTCCACACCATTAATTACCATATCATAAGCATCTGCACGTACAGCTGCCGGATCAGTGTCCAACATAGGAATATCTTCCTGCTTCGGATGAGTAAACGGATGATGCATAGCCATCAGACGGCCTTCCTCCTCGCTCCATTCGAACATCGGGAAGTCAATCACCCAAAGGCAAACAAACTTATTCTTATCACGCAATCCCAGTTGAGCGCCCATTTCCAGACGAAGCTCACAAAGTTGTTTACGCGTTTTCATCACATCGTCGCCGGACAGGATCAGAATCAAGTCACCCGGTTTAGCACCGAATGCCTCTTTCATTTGCTGAAGCACTTCCTGCGTATAGAATTTATCCACGCTCGATTTCACAGTTCCGTCCGCTTCTACACGGGCATATACCATACCTTTTGCACCAATCTGCGGTTTCTTTACGAATTCCGTCAATGCATCCAGTTGTTTACGGGTATAGGTTGCAGCACCTTCGGCACAGATACCACCCACATAAGCAGCATTATCGAAAACAGAGAATCCGTGACCTTTCATAATATCCATCAATTCCACGAATTTCATGCCGAAACGCAAGTCCGGTTTGTCGCTACCATAATATTTCATGGCATCCGCCCAAGACATACGCTGGAACGGTTCAGCCAGTTCCACACCACGCAGTGTTTTGAACAAATGTTTAGCCATTCCTTCGAAAGTAGTGATAATATCTTCCTGCTCAACGAAGCTCATTTCGCAGTCAATCTGCGTAAATTCCGGCTGACGGTCAGCACGCAAGTCCTCATCGCGGAAACATTTTGCGATCTGGAAGTAACGGTCGAAACCGGAAACCATCAGCAATTGCTTCAATGTCTGCGGAGATTGCGGAAGTGCGTAGAACTGTCCCGGATTCATACGTGACGGCACCACGAAGTCACGTGCACCTTCAGGAGTAGAACCGATCAAAACAGGCGTTTCCACTTCGATGAAGCCCAGACTATCCAGATATTTGCGAACTTCAATCGTCATTCTGTGGCGCAGTTCCAGATTAGAGCGGACAGCGTTACGACGCAAATCCAGGTAACGATATTTCATGCGGATATCATCACCACCATCCGTATTATCCTCAATGGTGAACGGGGGAGTCATTGCAGTATTTAGTACGTTCAGTTCGGAAACGATAATTTCAATGTCTCCGGTAGGAATGTTTACATTCTTGCTGAAACGTTCATTAACCGTTCCTGTCACTTGAATGACGAACTCACGTCCCAATTTATTAGCACGTTCACAGAGTTCAGCATTAATTTCTTCGTTAAAGACCAACTGGGTAATTCCGTAACGGTCGCGGAGGTCAATAAAAGTCATTCCTCCCATTTTACGGCTGCGCTGTACCCATCCGGACAGCGTAACTTGCTTGTTTACATCAGAGATTCTTAGTTCTCCACATGTGTGCGTTCTGAACATATATTTTTTATTTAAACGATTATCACTCGCGTTTTTATTTTGATTGAACCAAAACTGCGCAAAAGTACGCAATAATTTGTAATTCGTTGTCAGTAATCCGTTATTTTATCAGACTTTCTTTGTCAGCTTTTTCAATATTTTCTTGTTTCTGTCTGTTATATTGTCAACGATGGCTTCATTCATCAATTTGATGCCATTCATATATTCCTGCGCTCTTTGGAGCACATTGGCAGCATCCTTTTCCGACGCTTGCGGCACCACTACACGCAATCCCCTTTGGATCAACTCAATGTTCACATTAGCGTCCGTTTCCATGGGGTCGCCGTCAAAGTGCACTACTCCCGGAGAAGTGCGGCGGATACACAACTGCTTGCAACGGAAAGTCTTGATACGGCTATTCTGATCGATTGTCTTATTGAATAACTGGAAAGCCAATGAGGGGACATCCAATACGGTGAATGGTTCAAGAATGGTCACATCCAGCAAGCCATCCGTCAGCGTAGCTTGCGGGGCGATATAAGCATTGTTTCCATATTGCGACGCGTTTCCGCAGGCAATCAGGAAAGCCTTATACTTGGAAACTCCGTTTTCCGTTTCCAGTTCATACGTTTCCGGTTCATATTTAAGACTCTCTTGCAGGGTCTTTTCCAGATAAGTCAACAGCCCGCGTTTACCGGCATGCGCAAACTTCAGACTAACAAAAGCATCGAACCCCAATCCGCAAGTGCAGAAAAAATCCACACCATTAATCTTACCATAATCTATAACATCCATGCAACCTTCATTCAGCACTTCCAGCGCCCTTTTCGGTTCCATCGGTATATGCAAATGCCGCGCCAGTCCATTGCCCGATCCGCAAGGAATAATTCCCAGTGCGGTATCAGTATGCACCAACGAACGAGCTATTTCATTGATTGTCCCGTCCCCGCCGATAGCCACTACTATATCAGTTTTCTCTTCGGCAGCTTTGGCAGCTATTTCTACTGCATGACCGGCTCTTTCCGTATACACTACTTCCCAAGAGTATCTCGCCTTGTCTATTTTTTCGTCCAGCAAGTTAAGAATCAATTCTTTACTTTGTGTTCCCGAAATAGGGTTGACGACGAATTTTATTTTTTTCATCCTTTCGTTCATGCCATTTTTGTCAATTGTAGACGACAAAAGTAATATAAATATCTTAAATTTTAATCTATTAGAGGTTTCTAATCACATGCAAGCAACTTTTTTCTCTTAAAAAGAACAGATAAAAGCAAATTTTGTTATCTTTGCCCCCTGTTTTTAAACACTTGTTAAGATAAAAAGATGCTAGATCGTCAGCGAACGATCTGATTATGAGTATAATAAATTATAATTCATGGGATTATTACAAGAGAAGTTAGCTAAGTACGACCTGCCACAAAAGTTTATGGCACAGGGCGTTTACCCATATTTCCGTGAGATAGAAGGAAAACAGGGTACAGAGGTAGAAATGGGCGGACACGAAGTGTTGATGTTCGGTTCCAATGCATACACTGGCCTTACGGGAGATGAAAGAGTGATTGAAGCAGGTGTCAAGGCCATGCATAAATATGGTTCCGGATGCGCAGGTTCGCGCTTCTTGAATGGTACACTTGACCTGCACGTTCAATTGGAAAAAGAACTGGCTGCCTTTGTAGGCAAAGATGAAGCGCTCTGCTTCTCAACCGGTTTTACGGTGAATTCCGGAGTTATTCCTGCTTTGACAGATCGCAATGATTATATCATTTGTGACGACCGCGACCATGCATCTATCGTAGATGGCCGTCGCCTCTCCTTCTCTCAACAACTGAAATATAAGCATAACGATATGGCGGATCTGGAAAAGCAACTTCAAAAGTGCAACCCGGATTCAGTGAAGCTCATCATAGTAGACGGCGTGTTCTCTATGGAAGGCGACCTGGCAAACTTGCCCGAAATCGTACGCTTGAAACATAAATACAACGCTACTATCATGGTAGACGAAGCTCATGGATTGGGGGTATTCGGAAAACAAGGACGTGGCGTTTGCGACCATTTCGGTCTGACTCACGAAGTTGACCTGATTATGGGTACTTTCAGCAAATCGCTGGCTTCTATCGGTGGATTCATTGCTGCTGATTCTTCTATCATCAACTGGTTACGTCACAACGCACGTACTTATATATTTAGTGCATCCAACACTCCGGCTGCTACCGCATCTGCTCTTGAAGCTCTCCACATCATCCAGAATGAACCGGAAAGACTTGAAGCGCTGTGGGAAGCTACCAACTATGCATTAAAGCGTTTCCGTGAAGCAGGTTTTGAAATCGGTGCAACAGAATCACCTATCATTCCTCTTTATGTACGTGACACGGAAAAAACATTCATGGTCACTAAATTGGCTTTCGACGAGGGTGTATTTATCAATCCTGTTATTCCTCCGGCATGTGCACCGCAAGATACTTTGGTACGTGTGGCATTGATGGCTACTCATACAAAAGATCAAATTGACCGCGCTGTAGAGAAGCTGGTTAAGGCATTTAAAGCACTGGATATTTTATAATCCGATTTATATAAATCATCTAAAAAAGTCTGGTACAGTAATGTATCAGACTTTTTTATTATCTTTACGCCTACAACAATATGTGTGATTATGCAAGATATAGTAAACGGACGCTGCGGTTGGTGCGGAACTGACGAACTGTATGTGAAATACCACGATCAGGAGTGGGGAAAGTTAGTGACCGACGACAAGACACTGTTTGAGTTTCTTGTGCTGGAAAGTGCTCAAGCAGGATTGAGTTGGATAACTATCCTTAAAAAGCGAGAGGGATATCGCAAAGCCTTTTGTGATTTCGACCCTGAACGAGTGGCACAAATGAACGATGAAGATATTGAACGACTGATGCAATTTGATGGCATTGTGAAAAACCGTCTGAAAATCAAAGCGACAATTACAAATGCAAGACAGTTCTTAGCCATACAAAAAGAATTCGGTAGTTTTTACGACTATACACTGTCGTTCTTTCCCGAAAGAAAACCGATCATCAATACCTTTCAGTCATTGAGTGAGATTCCGGTATCATCTCCCGAATCTGATGCCATGAGCAAGGATATGAAGAAACGAGGATTTAAATTCTTTGGAGCTACGATTTGTTATGCTCACTTGCAGGCAGCAGGGTTTATTAACGACCATCTGGCAGACTGTATTTGCCGGTAGGAGAAAGTTACCTTAGCGTTAACATCAATCGTCTTATCTTCTTTGAATGTCGGACTGGTAAGTTCTACACCCCAGGGAGTAGCAGCTGCACGAGTGGTAACTTTTACAATAGCTACTTCCATTCCTTTACTGCTGGTCAGCTCGGCCTTGATAGCGGCATAATCACCCTTTTTCACGTTAAGCGCTAGTGTGAGTTCATATTTTTCGCTGTTCACTTTAAACTCGTTGAACTTATCAAGACAGCGATTTCTTTCATAAACGAAATCAAATCTTCTTTCTTCATCAGCTTTTTTAATAATTATTGTTTACTGATTTAACAGCCGAATTTATTCGACAAAACAAAACTAAAAATAGATTTTGACACACCTAATTCACGTCCTTAAAAATCAATTTATTTTACAGTTATAAATCAATTCCTTTTCATACTTTTGCGGGAAATTAAGCCGACAATACAGGTTTGATATACAATTTAATTTTTTATAATGAAAGAAGACAAAACAGGCACGGAAACCTACATCATCAATGGCTTCAAACCGTTCTCGCAATTTGCGACGGAATATTTTCCGTGTCCTTCGCAATGCGTTCAGAAAAAAGACGCTTTTTTTATCCCCTAAATGAAGGCTCCAAACCTGTGCGGAAGAGGCTCCGTTTGATACATTCAGAGGCTTCGTTTCAAGCAAACGGAACCTCTGTTTTTTACCTCACCCCTCCTATCCAATTCTCTACTACCCAAACATCCGGTTCGGGCATCGGATTGAGCCTGTGCAAACAAATCATAACTTTGCATGACGGAAGTATCAATATAAAATCGGAATCAGGGAAAGGAAGTTATTTTATTCTTACTTTCCCTAAATGAGAATCACTGAAAGCCTCTGAACCTTTGGGACTGATGTAATAATCAGGGTAACAGCAGAGGAATTATCCTCTGCTACCCAGGCTATTCGCATCGGGATTCAGCTCCTTTACAGCCTCTTTGACTGCTTTGTTACTCGGCTTGCGGTATGCTTCCCCCTGTTGTACGGGGACAATCTCATTCACCATTCTTTCATATCCTTTTTGCTCTAACAAGTGCACTTCTTTTTCACTTGCTTCGTTTTGTTTTTTTGTTTTCATAAGACTTTTCATTTTAAATTTCTTATTTAGAGAACAGAAAACAGCGAAAGATGGTTCATACCCGCAGATTATTTATGTATATCTTTTCCGTCATATACAAACTAAATCTTATATTTGTGCTTTCATTCCACTTATCCTCTTAATAAATTATGAAAGAAAACAAATACGATAATAATCGCTTCTTTAGTCAATATTCGCAAATGTCCCGTTCGGTGGAAGGTTTGAAAGGTGCTGGAGAATGGCACGTATTACAGAAAATGCTCCCCAATTTTGCAGGAAAAAGGGTGTTGGATTTAGGCTGTGGATTCGGATGGCATTGCATTTATGCAATAGAACATGGAGCGACACACGTTACCGGAATTGATATTTCTGAAAAAATGCTCGAAGAAGCCCGGAAAAGAAACCCGTCTCCACTCATTGAATATCAATGTATGGCTATTGAGGACTTTGATTTTCAGCCGGATTCTTATGATATAGTTATCAGCTCATTAACTTTCCATTACCTCGAATCTTTTATAGATATATGCCGGAAAATTAATCATTGCTTAACTCCGGGAGGGGCTTTTGTCTTTTCTGTCGAGCATCCTATATTTACAGCTTACGGCAATCAGGATTGGTATTACGACCAGGAGGGGAATCCTATCCATTGGCCGATAGATCGTTATTTTACAGAAGGTAAACGCACGGCAGTCTTTCTGGGCGAAGAAGTGGTCAAATACCACAAAACATTGACTACCTATATAAACAGCCTCCTTCAAACCGGATTTGAGATATGCGAACTGATAGAGCCACAACCCGACGAAAAGTTGTTGGATACTATTCCGGGAATGAAAGATGAACTACGACGCCCCATGATGCTTCTGATCTCTGCCAAGAAAAAAAAGTGAAGCCGCAAAGCAATGAGATTCAAGGTATTGAAAAATAATAAATAAAAAACATTCGCTTAGCTATTGTTAATTAAAAAATACTCCCTATCTTTGCACCGCTTTTGGAAATAATAACCCCAAAGTTTTCGGGGTGTAGCGCAGTCCGGTTAGCGCACCTGCTTTGGGAGCAGGGGGTCGTGGGTTCGAATCCCGCTACCCCGACGAAGAAAATCAAGTCAAGATTCACAAAATAAAGCCAGTACAATTAGTATTGGCTTTTTATTATATATAGGATAAGTGCAATTATCCCCGTTTGGGGACAAATAAAAAGGGCAATTCTTTGAAATATCTTTGAACAGATTCCTAGCATTATCTTCATTTTCTTATTTAATTTAGAGTAAAAATCTATTTTGTTAACTTTATTCCCCTTTTATATTGGCGTTATCAATGTTTTGCGTTAACTTTATAGCGGAAATACAAACATTGTTTATAAAGAAAACGATAACAAACAAAATACTTAAACACATGAAGAAAACTCTGCTGATGCTCGTTGTTATTTTCATTTCATTATATTCGCATTCACAAAGTCCCTTTCTGAATTTTAGAATTCCAGAAAAATCAAATAAGCGTATCATTGGATATTCTTCAAGTAATAAAATAGATGTTTTTTTTGAATATAAAATATCAACCTTGTAATACTCTAATACAGTATTACAAACAGGATTCCAATAAATTGATTGTATAACAAAAGTAACGATATGATGAAAAAGTTTTTTTATTTGAGTGCGATACTAGCCATCGTTTTGGTTTCATGTAATTCAGAAAAGGAGTATATAGCAAAGCTCTCTAATACCGCTTCCATGATTGAGAAAGAAGCTGATTTAAGTGAAGCAATAGCTCTTCATTATTGTGATACTTGGAGAAAAGTGATTTATGATCATGAATACAATGGAGAATATTGTACTGATTTCAATGAAGCCTTAGCGAAGCATCAGGAGTTTATAATCACAACAGACACCTATAAGAGGCTCAAACAAAAGAAAGATTCAATTGAGGCTATAATGCCACAACTAAATGATTATCCTTCAAATTGTAAAGATGCTTATAATGAGTTAGTATCAATATATGCAGATGCAGATGAATTATTCAGATTTGCAGATGAGCCTAGGGGCTCTTTATCTACATACTCAACAAAAACGACAGACCTTTATCAAAAGATAGAAAAGTCACTGAAAGAATTTAAAATAAAGCATATACAAAACAAATAATTTAAGAGAGTAGTTTAGTTATTGCAGCAGCTTATTGAATTTAAGACTATCAAAAGACAAAATAATAATTTCACTTCGAGAGCAACTTCAGAAAGTACTGCTAAAAAATAGTGTTCAAAAGCTAGAAATTACTCTCTTGAATTATGAGTTAGAAAAGAACAAAACAAAGATCTCAAAATAGCGTATTTGAACCAGCTTTGAAAGAGTGACGGTATATGCTCGCGATAGTGACGGTATCGCTGTCATATACCGTCACTATCTTTACCGGATAGCGTCACCCTTTTACATATTCAAATAATAATCCCGGGTTAGCGTCATATATTCCTCACTATATTGATGACGAGCCAGTTCTGTCAATAGTTCTTCTACAATACACTCTTGATTGGAAAAAGAAAAAGTAATCAAAACACGTTTCGGAATACCGCCGGGCTTAGTGATTACATTCAGTTGACGGACTGCATATAGCTTTCTCATATAAGCTATCTTTTTTACCCGTTCAGCTACATCTGCCGGAATCACCATTGTGAAAAATCCGTCTTCTGCCAATAATCCGCTTACTCCTTCCAACAAATCTTCATAAGTCAAAGAATCATTGTGACGAGCCGCGGCTCTCTGACGATCCGGACATTCCAGCGAATCGACAAAATAAGGAGGATTAGAAACAATTACGTCGAATTTATCCGAAGACCTGTATTTCTTAAAATCAGCCTGCACCACTTCTACCCGCTCCTTCCAAGGCGAACGAATGATATTTTCCCTGGCTTGCCCGACAGCCGCTTCGTCTATTTCCAACGCTACAATATTTGCATCCGGCAAACTGCGTTGCGCCAACATTAAAGCCACCAACCCAGTTCCCGTCCCAATGTCCAGAATCCGGTGCGCACTCTCAACGAGAGTCCAAGCCCCCAGAAGTACTCCATCCGTACCGACTTTCATGGCACATTTATCATGCCATACCGTAAATTGCTTAAATTTAAAATAAGGATTCGACATTTTATCCGTTTATCTTAAAGCCGTTTTATACTATTATTTTATTGCAAATCGCCAAAAATAAATAATAATTATGGAATACTCCCTTTATAAGCCGATATTTTGGCATTGTTTTTGTGTTTTTATTCTGCGCAGTGCTTTATTATTAGAGAGAATCAATTAACTTTGCAAACGATTTATGCATATCAGTATGACATAAACTAAATTAAAACGAAAAGATGAAAGAAAGATATTTATTGGAAGATGGAGGCGATAACAGCTTCTCGCTAATCACAGACTATGATGGGAACGATGAACAAGCATTTGATGTAAATGTGAAATCTGGTGAAATTCTTCCAGTACTCCCCTTACGTAATATGGTGTTGTTTCCTGGAGTATTCCTGCCGATCACGGTAGGCCGCAAGTCTTCTCTGAAACTCGTACGAGATGCCGACAAGAAACATAAAGATATTGCAGTAGTATGCCAGAGATCGGCACATACAGAAGATCCGAAACTGGAGGATTTACACAATATCGGTACCGTAGGACGAATTGTGCGGATATTGGAAATGCCCGATCAGACAACAACTGTCATTCTTCAGGGAATGAAACGTTTAAGTCTGACAAACATCATCGAAACTCATCCGTACCTGAAAGGTGAAATACAACTTTTGGAGGAAGATGTCCCAGGCAAAGATGATAAAGAGTTTCAAGCCTTGGTGGAAACTTGCAAGGACTTGACAATGAGATACATCAAATCGTCAGATGTGATGCATCAGGATTCGTCGTTTGCTATTAAAAACATCAACAACCCAATGTTCCTGGTCAATTTCATCTGCTCAAACCTGCCGTTCAAGAAAGATGAGAAGATGGACTTGTTGAGCATCAACTCATTGCGTGAACGCACTTATCACTTACTGGAAATTCTGAACCGTGAAGTGCAGTTGGCAGAAATCAAGGCATCCATCCAAATGCGTGCCCGTGAAGATATCGACCAGCAACAACGCGAATACTTCCTGCAACAGCAGATCAAGACTATTCAGGATGAACTGGGTGGCGGCGGCCAAGAGCAGGAAATAGAGGAAATGCGCCAGAAGGCAGAAAGAATGCGCTGGAATTTAGAAGTCAGAGACACGTTCATGAAAGAACTTGCCAAACTGGAGCGTACTCACCCGCAATCTCCGGATTACAGCGTACAGCTCAACTATCTGCAAACGATGCTCAATCTCCCATGGGGTACTTATACAACTGACAATCTGAACCTTAAAAACGCAGAAAAGACGTTGAACAAAGACCATTACGGACTGGAGAAAGTAAAAGAACGTATTTTGGAACACTTAGCCGTATTGAAGCTGAAAGGTGATATGAAATCACCGATTATCTGCTTGTATGGCCCTCCGGGAGTGGGTAAAACATCTCTTGGAAGATCCATCGCATCTGCGCTCAAACGGAAATATGTACGTATGTCTTTAGGTGGTGTGCATGACGAAGCGGAGATTCGCGGTCATCGTAAGACTTATATCGGTGCTATGCCCGGACGAATCATCAAGAGCTTGATAAAAGCCGGTGCTTCCAATCCTGTTTTCATCTTGGATGAAATAGACAAGGTCAGTGCCGACCGTCAGGGGGACCCTTCTTCTGCATTGCTGGAAGTGCTCGACCCGGAACAGAATACTTCTTTCCATGATAACTTCCTAGATGTAGACTACGATCTCTCCAAGGTATTGTTTATTGCAACAGCCAACAACCTGAACACAATCCCCGGTCCGTTGCTGGACCGTATGGAATTGATTGAAGTAAGCGGATATATCACGGAAGAGAAAGTCGAGATTGCCCGCAAGCATCTGCTACCCAAAGAATTGGAAGCCAACGGACTCAAAAAAACGGATATCAAGCTTCCTAAAGATACGCTGGAAGCTATAATCGAGTCATATACCCGTGAAAGCGGCGTTCGCGAACTGGAAAAGAAGATCGGTAAGATTCTTCGCAAATCGGCTCGCCAATATGCTACGGACGGTTATTTCGCTAAGACGGAAATCAAACCGACAGATTTGTATGATTTCCTCGGAGCACCCGAATATACACGCGACAAGTATCAGGGAAATGATTACGCAGGTGTAGTCACCGGATTGGCATGGACAGCTGTCGGAGGCGAAATCTTATTTGTAGAAACCAGTTTGAGCCGCGGCAAGGGCGGACGTCTTACATTGACCGGTAACTTGGGAGATGTGATGAAAGAATCTGCCATGCTGGCACTTGAATATATCAAGGCGCATGCTTCTGTCCTTAGTCTGGACGAAGAGATCTTTGACAACTGGAATATCCATATCCACGTTCCTGAAGGGGCTATTCCGAAAGACGGTCCATCAGCAGGTATCACGATGGCCACTTCACTGGCTTCTGCCCTGACTCAAAGAAAAGTGAAAGCCAACATTGCCATGACGGGAGAAATCACTCTTCGCGGCAAAGTGCTTCCTGTGGGTGGCATCAAGGAGAAGATATTGGCAGCCAAACGTGCCGGAATCAAGGAAATCATCATGAGTGCCGAGAACAAAAAGAACATAGATGAAATTCAGGATATTTATTTGAAAGGACTGACTTTCCACTATGTAAACGATATAAAAGAGGTATTCGCTATTGCATTGACCAACGAAAAAGTAACGGATCCTATTGATTTATCTGTTAAGAAACCCAGCCAGGAATGACATTTGAGTTACAATATACAGACACTAAAAGTAATGCCCGTGCCGGTCTGATAACAACAGACCACGGGCAGATACAAACACCTATCTTCATGCCGGTGGGCACACTGGGCACTGTGAAGGGAGTACATCTGACCGAATTAAAAGAAGACATTCAGGCACAGATTATTCTGGGTAATACCTATCACCTCTATTTGCGTCCGGGATTGGACGTGATCGAGAAAGCAGGCGGACTGCACCGCTTTAACGGTTTCGACCGCCCCATGCTGACTGACAGCGGTGGTTTTCAGGTATTCTCATTAGCCGGAATCAGAAAGCTGCGTGAAGAAGGAGCTGAATTTCGTTCGCATATCGACGGAAGCAAGCACATCTTCACTCCGGAGAAGGTGATGGACATTGAACGGACTATCGGTGCGGATATTATGATGGCTTTTGACGAATGTCCTCCGGGCGACTCGGATTACGAGTATGCCAAAAAGTCATTAGGATTAACCCACAGGTGGCTCGACCGTTGTATACAACGTTTTAATGAGACAGAACCTAAATACGGTTACAACCAGTCTCTCTTCCCCATCGTCCAGGGATGCGTTTATCCTGACCTGCGCAAGCAATCTGCAGAGTTTGTAGCGTCCAAAGGTGCTGACGGGAATGCTATCGGCGGTTTGGCGGTAGGTGAACCGGTAGACAAGATGTATGAAATGATCGAGATTGTCAATGAAATACTTCCCAAAGACAAACCCCGTTACCTGATGGGGGTCGGAACTCCTGTCAACATTCTTGAAGGAATAGAACGCGGCGTGGATATGTTCGACTGCGTTATGCCTACAAGAAACGGACGAAATGGCATGTTGTTCACCAAAGATGGCATTATCAATATGCGGAACAAAAAATGGGAAACAGACTTCTCTCCTATTGAAGCCGACGGAGCCTCTTGCGTGGATACATTGTACAGCAAGGCTTATTTGCGCCATCTTTTCCATGCACAAGAGCTACTGGCTATGCAAATCGCTTCCATACACAATCTGGCATTCTATCTGTGGCTGGCAGGGGAAGCAAGAAAGCACATTATTGCCGGAGATTTCTCGACCTGGAAGCCGATGATGGTTAAAAGAGTATCAACTAGATTATAAGAAATGAAAAGCAATCGATTTATAAAACGGCTGGACTGGTATATCATCAAGAAGTTCTTGGGGACATACGTATTTGCTATTGCACTAATCATTTCTATTGCAGTGGTATTCGACTTCAACGAAAAGATGGACAAACTAATGGAGCATGAAGCTCCATGGGATAAAATCATCTTTGAATACTACATGAACTTTATCCCCTATTTCTCCAATCTGTTCAGTCCATTGTTCGTATTCATTGCTGTTATTTTCTTTACCTCCAAACTGGCAGAAAACTCCGAAATTATCGCGATGTTCTCCACCGGCATGAGCTTTAAAAGGATGATGCGCCCTTATATGATTTCTGCCGCTATCATCGCATTGGTCACCTTCACACTAAGTTCGTATGTGATTCCGAAAGGAAGTGTTACGCGTCTGAATTTTGAAGACCGGTATATCAAACCAAAGAAACAAAACTCGGTAAGCAATGTGCAGCTGGAAGTGGATAGCGGAGTGATTGCATATATCGACAACTATAACAACGCAATGAAAACCGGTAACCGCTTTTCATTGGATAAATTTGTGGATAAAAAATTAGTTTCGCATTTAACTGCACGACGGATTACCTACGACACCACCACCGTTCATAAATGGACGATCCACGATTATATGGTACGCGAACTGGATGGTTTAAAGGAAAAAATCACTAAGGGAGACCGGATAGACTCTATCATCAACATGGAACCTTCTGACTTTCTCATCATGAAAAATCAGCAGGAAATGCTGACCAGTCCCGAATTAAGCGATTATATCGCCAAACAGAAACGAAGAGGATTTGCCAACATCAAGGAATTTGAGATCGAATATCACAAACGAATTGCCATGTCGTTCGCCTCTTTCATCCTTACCATCATCGGTGTATCGCTTTCGTCCCGAAAAACGAAAGGTGGTATGGGGCTTCATCTGGGTATCGGATTAGGATTAAGTTTCTCTTATATTCTGTTCCAGACGATTACTTCTACCTTTGCCGTGAACGGAAATGTGCCGCCTGCCATTGCAGTCTGGATTCCTAATATCCTTTATGCGGGTATCGCATTCTTCTTGTACCAGAAGGCGCCTAAATAAAAGGTAGGCAAGCCTTCCACAGTCTTCACGGATTCGTGCCTTTACTTTATCATCTGGTGCATTCAGTTTCTTCTTATGAACGTTATTTCACGAATCCAACCTTGTCCGCTTCGGTTATTTGCTTGATGATACGACAAGGATTGCCTGCAGCAAGGGTACGGGGAGGAATATCATGCGTGACGATGCTTCCACAACCGATGACGGCTCCTTCGCCTATAGTTACACCTGCCATGATTTTTACATTGCCGGCTATCCACACCTTGTCACCAATGGTGATGCGACCGCCTATGAGTGCTCCCAGAGCACGCTCCTCGGGATCAAGACTGTGGTTGGCACTGTACATACCTACATTAGGACCTATGAGAACATGGTTGCCGATGGTGATACGTGAGCAATCAAGTAACACAGCACCGAAGTTGATGTAAACGTCATTGCCGATGTAAATGTTCTTACCAAACTCACAAATAAAGTTTGGCTCAATATACACATTTTCTCCAATACTACCAAATAGCTCTTTCAACAGCTGCTTACGCTCTTCGGGTTGTTCATCAGTTGTTTGATTGAACTTCTTGAAGATGTTTTTTGCCTCTACACGGCGTTTAAACAAATCTTCATCGAAGTCATCGTAAATCATGTCAAGTTGCATCTTTTCCCATGCAGAGAGAGTGGAGTCATTAGATTTCATACCTTTTCGTATATAACGTCAGTTCGACGAATTATAATTATTTGATTATTTGGAGAATAACAATAAAAGTAGCATATTTATAGTGTCTAATTATAAACACATACCAAACCTTTATCACTATATTTACAGAATGCAAAGTTATTGAAATATTTTGTTTGGCAGATAATTTCTGTAAGTTTTCTGATTCCTTACCCACGGCTTTTTCATTTAAGAAATAGTATTTTAAGATACAAGATCTTAGTGTTTTGGATGCACCGGATAAACGAAAAGTATAAAAGAGAAGTTCCGCCTATTCTTGCTAATGCAAGTGCAGGCGGAACTTTTTTGTTGTATCCATTTCCTCTTTTGTCTATTCTCCATTATTTTCACCTGACGGTGATTTGGAAAATCCCTCTTTCTCCTTACATTCTTAAAATCGTTAACCGACTTCTTTTACATAAGCAGAAAGATCTGCAGCAGAGATGTTTTTGGCTATAATTACACCATTTCCATCCAATAAATAGTTAGTGAATCCCCGGTTTAAACGGTACTTCTTAAATAAGCCGGAATCCTCGCCTTCTGTTTCCACGAAACAAGTGGGCGTAACTATTTGATCCTTACGAACGGTTTCCTTAAATATTGACTGATATTCGTCAAATGAAATAGAAACCATTTCCACATTATGAGAAGAACGAAGCGCATTGCTCAAACTTACATTTTGCATCCGGGACTGCGCGTCATAACTTGCCCAAAAACTTAGCAACACATATTTACCTTTCAAATTTCCCAATTTAAAGGCGGGTTGCCCGTCTGACGTAGATTCGATTTTAAAATCAGGGGCTACGTCACCCTCACTCAAACCTCCGGTAGGTTTGTCTTTCTCAACGAAAGCGGTCAAGGAACAAATCAGTAATACAACAAAAATCCATTTTACATGCTTCATGTAATTAGGTTTTAGTTAATACTATCCGGGCCTGTCCTTAAACAGTGGTTTCTTCCCGAAACGTTGTCTTTTCAGGCATCAGGCGAAGAGGAATCCGCTGATTATCAGAGCCTTTATTTTTGAAACCGGGTGCAAAGGTAAGTAAATATTAAATTAACTTCCAAGCAAATAAGCAAAAATCTCACTTTTGGGGTATAACTTTTTATGTTATTTAGCATAAAAACGAACTTTTTTCTCTACTTTTGCAGAGTTAAAGTCTATTTTTTATGCAACCATCAAATACTGAATTGATTCTGATTCGAGTTACCGGCGAAGATCGCCCGGGACTGACTGCTTCCGTGACCGAAATCCTTGCCAAATATGATGCCACGATTCTCGATATCGGCCAGGCAGATATTCATAATACATTATCGCTGGGTATCCTGTTCAAGAGTGAAGAAAGACATTCCGGATTCATTATGAAGGAACTGTTGTTCAAGGCTTCTTCTCTGGGAGTGACCATCCGGTTTGAACCTATCACCACCGAGCAATATGAAAACTGGGTAGGTATGCAAGGGAAAAACCGTTATATCCTGACGGTTCTGGGACGCAAGCTTTCCGCCCGACAGATTTCTGCCGCTACAAGCATCTTAGCCGAGCAGGGCATGAATATCGACGCTATTAAACGTCTGACAGGTCGTATCCCGTTGGATGAATGTCAGGCAGATACACGTACCAGGGCTTGCATTGAGTTTTCAGTGAGAGGTACTCCGAAAGATCGCATTGCGATGCAGGAGAAGCTGATGAAGTTGGCCAGCGAATTGGAAATGGACTTTTCTTTCCAACAGGATAATATGTACCGTCGTATGCGCCGTCTAATCTGTTTTGATATGGACTCTACATTAATCGAAACAGAGGTGATTGACGAACTGGCTATCCGTGCCGGTGTAGGCGACGAAGTAAAGGCCATCACAGAAAGCGCCATGCGTGGAGAAATAGACTTTACAGAGAGCTTTACCCGCCGTGTAGCACTATTGAAAGGGCTAGACGAATCGGTAATGCAGGAAATAGCCGAGAGCTTGCCTATCACAGAGGGTGTAGAGCGGCTGATGTATGTATTGAAGAAGTACGGTTACAAAATCGCCATCCTTTCGGGAGGATTCACTTATTTCGGTCAATACCTGCAAAAAAAATACGGTATAGATTACGTCTATGCCAACGAACTGGAAATTATTGATGGCAAACTGACCGGACGTTACCTGGGAGATGTAGTAGACGGAAAACGGAAAGCTGAATTGCTCCGCCTCATTGCACAAGTGGAAAAGGTGGATATTGCACAGACCATCGCCGTAGGAGACGGAGCTAACGACCTCCCTATGCTAGGGGTTGCCGGACTGGGAATTGCCTTCCACGCAAAGCCTAAAGTGGTGGCAAATGCCAAGCAATCGATCAACACCATCGGACTGGATGGGGTGCTCTATTTCCTCGGATTCAAAGATTCTTACTTGAATATGTAATTAGACAAAAAAATAGATTATCTTTGCTGACAAATTAAATAAAAGAATGAAGTTTTCCGAACTACAATTAAATGCAAATGTGCTTGAGGCGCTTGATGCCATGCGATTTGACGAATGTACGCCTATACAGGAGCAGGCAATTCCAATCATACTTGAGGGTAAAGATTTGATCGCAGTAGCACAGACAGGAACAGGCAAAACGGCCGCATTTCTACTGCCTGTATTGAATAAATTATCTGAAGGTAAACATCTGGAAGATGCGATTAATTGTGTCATCATGTCTCCTACCCGGGAATTGGCCCAACAGATTGACCAGCAAATGGAAGGGTTTTCTTATTTCATGCCGGTATCGAGTGTTGCCGTATACGGTGGAAATGATGGAGTATTGTTCGAACAACAGAAAAAAGGACTCACTTTAGGAGCTGATGTTGTTATTGCTACTCCCGGACGTCTGATCGCCCATTTAAGCCTTGGATATGTAGATCTTTCCAAGGTTTCTTATTTTATTCTGGATGAAGCAGACCGGATGCTCGACATGGGATTTTATGAAGATATCATGCAAATTGCGAAATATCTGCCGAAGGAACGACAGACAATCATGTTTTCTGCAACAATGCCTGCAAAGATTCAGCAATTGGCAAACACAATCTTAAATAATCCGTCAGAGATAAAGCTTGCAGTTTCTAAACCTGCAGAAAAGATTATTCAGGCGGCATATGTTTGTTACGAGAATCAAAAGTTGGGAATTATACGCAGTCTTTTTATGGATGAAGTTCCGGAGCGTGTGATCGTCTTTGCTTCTTCCAAAATCAAAGTCAAAGAAGTGGCTAAGGCCTTGAAGTCCATGAAACTGAATGTAGGGGAAATGCATTCGGATCTGGAACAGGCTCAACGGGAAACTGTTATGCACGAGTTTAAAGCCGGACGAATCAATATATTGGTAGCTACGGATATCGTTGCACGTGGTATCGACATTGATGATATTCGACTGGTTATCAACTTCGACGTGCCTCACGATAGCGAGGATTATGTACACCGCATCGGACGTACGGCACGTGCCAATAACGATGGCGTAGCACTTACGTTTATCAGCGAGAAAGAGCAAAGCAACTTCAAAAGTATTGAGAACTTTCTGGAAAAAGAGATTTATAAAATTCCTATTCCTGAAGAATTGGGAGAAGCTCCGGAATACAAGCCACGTTCTTTTAGCAAGGGCAAGGGGGGCAACTACAAAAGAAAAGATTTCCGGGGAAAAAGGAATAATAATAACGGAGGAAAGAGAAATAACCGTCCGTCTCCCCCCAGACAAAATTAAAGCAAGGCTTTTTAATCCGGCACTATACGATCTGAATGTATGGTGCTTTTTTTATTTGGATGAAATGATAGTCAAATCTCCTTTAAAACTTACTTCCATATTTACAATGCTATATATGGAAGTTTCCGGAATGGCCAAGACAGCCTGATAATGAAAACCGTTCCGGTCTACTTTCACAAACTTTGTATCTGACAGGATGGATTGCTCCAGAAAATCGACAGGAAGTACTTTGTCAAACATCTGTTTGGTAACATCGCTGGCAAACAGGCTCTTTTTACCTTCATACACACAAATGTGCATCACATTATCATAGTATACATTATCCATGCTAATCCCGTCTTCGGAATAAGTCGTCTTGATGACTCTCATTTTAGAAGGATTAATATATACGTATGCACGATAGCGAGTGCCATTATAAGTCACCACACTATCACGTTTGGTTACTTCCGTATATGCCGGAATTACTAATTCCTGACGGACAAAATAGATTGAATCATTGGCATCTTCGGATTTATGTAGCTTAATCACATCATCCGTTATGGAATGAAACCAGAATATATGTTCTGCCTGCTTATCAATCTTGTAATAAGTAGTATCATTTCCATAAGTATAAAGAGTATCCCGTATTATTTTAAATGCAATGGGAGTACTTTGCACATCTGCATAGTAGATCGTATCTCCTTCTACACGCATCAACGGGCTCTCCGTTTCATCGTCCAGCCAAATTCCCTGCAGTAGCCCTTTTGCACTAAGATCCTCCTTCTCTTGTTGAAGAGAATGGGGATTCTTATTGCCGCTACATGCCGCGAAAAAGATTGCCATTAACGATACAGCCACATTTTTCATCATCTATTTTAGTTTTGTATAAAGATACTCTTATTTTTTTATTTACCAATACAGTGATAAATAAATCCGAGTTCTTCCATCTCTTTTTTATCATATATATTACGCCCGTCCAACACAATCTGCCGGGACATCGTTTTCTTGATAACGGCCCATGAAGGCAGACGGAATTCTTTCCATTCGGTAACCAGCATCAACACATCAGCATCCAGTACGGCATCGTACATATCGCAAGCATAATAGATGGTGTCGCCAATCCTACGCTTACATTCTTGCGTGGCAGCCGGATCGTATGCACGTACTTTACAACCAGCTTTGAGCAATCTATCAATCAGGACTAATGCCGGAGCCTCACGCATATCATCCGTTTCCGGTTTAAATGCCAATCCCCACAAAGCAACTGTCTTACCTTGCAAATCACCATTAAACTGCTTCACTAGCTTTTCGAACAAGACGCTTTTTTGGTTCTCATTCACTTCTTCCACAGCTGTAAGTACCCGCATGGTATAACCATTCTGTTCTGCCGTTTTAATCAATGCCTTCACATCTTTTGGGAAACAAGAACCACCATATCCGATGCCCGGATACAGAAACTTACGTCCGATACGGGTATCCGAACCTATTCCGCTACGCACCATATTCACATCCGCACCAACAATCTCGCACAAGTTTGCAATATCATTCATAAAGCTTATACGGGTTGCCAGCATCGAATTTGCCGCATATTTAGTCATTTCCGCAGACGGAATATCCATGAAAATCACACGGAAATTATTCAATAAGAATGGTTTATATAGTTTGGACATCAATTTCTCCGCACGTGCCGACTCCACTCCCACTACCACGCGGTCCGGGCTCATAAAGTCACTGATAGCATTTCCTTCTTTAAGGAATTCCGGATTAGAAGCCACATCAAAATCAACCTTCACGCCTCTCTTATCCAGTTCTTCCTGAATAACCGCACGAACCTTACTGGCAGTGCCTACCGGAACGGTACTTTTGGTAACTACCAATTTATACTGTTTCATGTTGCGACCAATGGTACGGGCCACCTCCAATACGTATTTCAAATCAGCGCTGCCATCTTCATCCGGAGGAGTCCCAACTGCACTGAATATAACTTCCACTTCATCCAAACAACTTTCCAATGAGGTAGTAAACTTCAATCGCTTTGCCTTCATATTACGGAGTACCATCTCTTCCAATCCATTTTCATAAATTGGGATGTTCCCCTTTTGCAAAGATTCAATTTTCTCTTTGTTCGTGTCTACGCACGTTACATTCACGCCAATTTCGGCAAAACATGTGCCTGACACCAGCCCCACATACCCTGTTCCCACGATTGCAATTTTCATACTTAATCTATTGTTTGTTTAGAAATTCATTCAAAATAAACGGCGTCTTTGAAAGCAGTTCCCTCTCTGTCTTTCGCAGATAGTAACATTTGCGACTCTGCCAACGGCCAGTCAATCCCCAATGTTTCGTCATTATATAAAATAGAGGCTTCTGCCTGCGGAGCATACTTGTTATCTACCTTATATGTAAAAACAGCTTCTTCACTCAAAACTGCAAATCCATGAGCAAAACCGCGGGGAATAAAAAATTGTCTCTTGTTTTCTTCACTAAGCAATACACAAACATGCTTTCCAAACGTAGGCGATGATTTACGCAAATCAACGGCAACGTCCAGCACTTCTCCTTTAAGAACACGAACCAATTTCGCCTGACTATGTTCTCCTTTTTGATAGTGCAATCCGCGCAATACACCAAAAGACGATTTCGACTCGTTGTCCTGTATAAAGTTTACGGGACCAATATTGGCTTCAAACTCTTCTTTCTTATAGGCTTCCATAAAATAGCCCCGTTCATCGGAGAAAACTCTAGGCTCAATCAGCCATACTCCGTCTATTTCTGTCTGTATATAGTTCATTATTGATAGTGATAAATAAAACGATGCAAAAGTAGTGAATTTTTCGAAGTTTTCTGGGATATATTCAATTTATCTCTTAATTTTGCAGACATGATTGAATTGGCACAACATATAGAGACTTTACTACTGGAAAACGACTGCGTCATTGTTCCGGGATTTGGTGGTTTTGTAGCACATTATTCGCCTGCAACCCGCGCAAAGGGAGAAAATAGATTTTTACCTCCTACCCGTACAATCGGTTTTAATCCTCAATTAAAACTAAATGACGGTGTATTGGTGCAATCTTATATGTCAGTATACGACACAAGTTTTGCTGACGCCAGCCGTATAGTAGAAAAAGAAGTAAACGAATTTATCGGTCTCCTTCATGAAGAAGGGAAAGCCCATCTGGATAATATAGGCGAGATTCATTATAATATTTATGGTATCTACGAGTTCGTTCCTTATGATTATAAGATAACAACTCCTTCATTATATGGTCTCGACTCTTTTGAAATACATGAACTTTCGGCTCTGCAGCAGAAAGAAAAAGTATTGGTACCGACTTATCAGGAAAAGGAAAAGAAGACTTTTGAAATTAGTATCAACCGCGCGTATCTCCGCAATGCTGCAGCAATGATTGCTGCCATCGTACTGTTCTTTGCCTTTTCAACTCCGGTAGAGAATACCGACGTTCAAAAGAACAATTATGCACAGTTATTGCCCAGCGAGCTTTTTGAGCAAATAGAAAAGCAATCGGTTGCAGTAACTCCTGTTTATGTTAAGAACGATGCTGCGCAACAAGCAAAGAAGCTTTCTGCTTCTTCCGCTTCTTCCGCTTCAACCAAAACTTCTTCTGCTAAAAAGCATACAACGGATAAAGCCAAGACTTCCAAACCGATCGCAGTAAGAGAAGTGAAAGTGGTAAAACAGGAAACAGCGGCTCCTGCTCCTGCAGTGAAATCTCAAGAAAGTGTAAATCATCCTTTTCATATCATAGTGGCAGGAGGAATCAGCCTGAAAGATGCAGAAGTTATTGCGAACCAATTAAAATCAAAAGGATTTACAGATGCAAAAGCTCTGAACACTGATGGCAAAGTACGTGTCAGTATCAGTTCATTCAACAACCGTGATGAAGCGACCAAGCAATTACTTGAGCTAAGAAAAAACGAAACTTATAAGAATGCCTGGTTACTGGCTAAATAAAAATCCCTTTTAAAAAGCATGAAACGAGTTCTTTGTCCCAAATGTGAGAATTATCTTTATTTTGATGAAACCAAGTATAGTGAAGGCCAATCGCTGGTATTTGAATGCGAACATTGTGGCAAGCAATTCAGTATCCGGTTAGGAAAAAGTAAAGTTAAGGCTCTTAGAAAGGAAGAAAACCTGGAAGAAGAAGCTGAATCTCATAAAGAAGAGTTCGGATATATCACTGTAATCGAAAATGTATTTGGTTTTAAACAGTTACTTCCCTTGCAGGAAGGTGACAATGTCATAGGCCGCCGTTGCGTAGGAACAAACATTAATACTCCCATTGAAAGCGGTGATATGAGCATGGATCGACGCCATTGCATCATTAATATAAAGCGTAATAAGCAAGGAAAGCTAGTCTACACATTACGAGATGCTCCTAGTCTCACAGGTACTTTCCTTATGAATGAAATTCTGGGAGATAAAGACCGTGTACGCATTGAAGATGGCGCTATTGTGACAATTGGAGCTACTACATTTATTTTGCATACGGCTGAATGAACTTATAACTTATTTTGATACTCTCGCATGAATTCATCAGCGATATAGAGATTACCATAGAGATAAAGCCCTGTTTCCTTGTCATGCAAGTCAGCGCAAGTCTTGCTTTCATAAAACAATTGCAATGCTCTGACTGGAGCAATTTCCAAGCGTTTTGAAAGTTCGGCAGCAATGATACCGATACGATTACTTAATATTATCTCTTGAATTTCAGGAGACTTTACAGGGTCATTCTGCCAGTTCTGTTCCATCATTAGTAAGGTATTTTTTCGTAATATTTTGGTTTAACAAACAAATCTGATTATTTGGTTGGTGTTGAGCAAGACGCTGTAATGCCACATCAGCACTCATCAAACCAGACATATATAAATTTACCGTATCAATTACCCGGTCATTCGCGACACCTCCCTCTATATAATCATAATTTGCCACTGGATTCAGTCCACGACGACTAGCAATAATAAGTTGACTACCGGAAAAATATATTTTAATTGTTCTGAAAGAGTTGTGCAAAAAAAATAAGGCTAGTAATCAACGTTATATGCTGCTGAATGTAATCTTACTTTTTATTGCTCTACATTGTTTAAAGGTAGTATAAATTTCAAATACTACCCTTAAACAAACAATTAAATTAGCGGAATTACCTTTTCAACAATCTAGTTTTTTGTTCTTCAAATTCATCTTGTGTTATAACTCCTTTGTCTTGCAACGACTTTAACTTAAACAACTCATCTGCTATATTAGCTGAAGTACCCTTCGCCTTACCATCGTTACCTATACTATTAGCAACAAAAACGCCTAAAATCATACCAGGTATAAAAAGAAACCAAACTAAAAAAGATAAATGGAACATCAATCCAATACCTAATGCAAAGATCCCACCTAGAAATGCACCTAATAGTAATCTAAAAATTTTAATCATAATAGTTCAATATTTTACCAAGCCAATAATTCACAATCTTTAAATTCAAATTTCCTACGAGTACCAGATGTAAGTATTGCCTTTACAACAACTTTTTTGGGATATGATAGATCTACGAAATTTTCATCATTTGTATATCCAACCAAATCGTACCCATCGATCCATTCTCCAAATGCTTCAAGAGCAAAGCAGCAAATCTTATATTTATATCCATTTTTATCAAAAAAGCCATTTGCCTCTTTGATGGCTTCTAACTTACAGCTAATTGTAATAGTCTTTCCAATATACTCTTTCTTAGCTTTTATAGGATTAGCGAATATTTCACTCAACTCCTCAAGTGTTAAACTTTCTTCAATAAGACTATTTATTTGTTCCTTCCTTTCTTCCTCTATTTTCTTTCTAAAGCTAATATCCAAAGCCTTCTCAATCTTTGTTAATACATTTTGCGCTTGTATCTTTGAAGAGAAATCTGACAAATAGAAATTCATAGATACATCAGTCTCCTCATTATGATATTCTATTTCATTTGTTTGAACTATTTGCCCATATTCATTTATATCAAAATTCCACTCGAAAATTCCACCATCAACAGAACCATATGAAAAACTTCCATCAATTGCCTGTGCTAGGTAATTAACGTATAATCCCACTTTATCCTGTCGAGTATTCTGTAGTATATCAATTTTAGGTGATATTCTGGAAAAGAATACAGTATCAGGTTTAGACAGATAATATACATATTCATCTTTCCAAACAATTTCATCTTCACCATCAGGATCCCAAGGATTTGGCTCACTATATTGATGTGTGAAAGCTATAGTATTATCATCCAATAATCTAAAATTAGAAGTCATGTGATCTTGGAATACATATTTTTCTAATTTTATCTGATCATAGCTTTGCTCAATACTAGGCATTCCATTTTTACTGAACCCCATTGTAAATGTGATTTTTGTCATAATAGAATCTGACGACAATAGAATTCGTTCGGGTTCATCCAAATTATTTATCCAAAGAGCATTCTCATTTTGATAAATAACAAAATGTTTTTCTTTGGAAGTCATTACAATCCTTTTACCCTGTTGTTGATAATCTGCAATTATATTTTCCAAGTCTTTTTGGACATTCCTTCCACATCCTTGGAATAACAATAATATTAAAAATATAAAATTTATTTTTTTCATGTTTTTCTATCTCTTTTCTATTTAACAAATATCTCTCTTTCTACAGTTCTTCAAACATAGAAAGTTCCTACACCCACACAGTCGCTATACTCCACCCCATAGTTTGAAAAATATCAAATTATGTCTCTAATATTTGATTGCCCTACTAGTTTTCAATAATTAGATTCTTCATCGAAGCCACAAAATAACTATTTACTATCAAACAATAGAAAAGCCAAATCGTTATGATAGCAAACAATAAATAGAAAAGCCAAATCAATACTTTTTTCATAATCTTGGCCTATGACTTCCTCCAATAGGAGAATATTTACACTTATTGGCAGTCAGATCAGCAATACTCTTTGCATCTTTCCCGCAATATACGCACTCATAAAACTTTTTAGTACGACCTTCATAAAGTTTATGCCTTCCGTTATAAGCTCCATCAGGATGTCGTTTACACAAATTTGTAGCCAAATCTTTAATCGAATGAAATTTCTTTCCACAATACTCGCAAAAGTATATTCTATTTTCTACATTGCTTTCTTTTATTTCATGGCTTGGGTAACTATCGTTGCTTGCGGTTACCACCGTAGAAGTTTCTCCCCAACAGCTAGTCAAGAGGAAAATAAAAATTACAAATACTAATTTCGTCATCATATCAAAACAACATTCTTAACTTTACTTTCTCCTTCTTTATATTCTATATCCACTCTAAAATTGACAAAATCACTATAAATATATAATGGCAACAAGTCCCCATCTTTAAGTTCGTAGTCGAATTTTAGCCTAATGCTGGAACCTGCTAAGAAATTTTCTTGAGGTAACATTACTTTATCTTTATCTTGTAACTGATAAATAGAAAATACAGGATCAATTAAAGTCAAGACTCTTGGGATTTCCAGTTTCAGCTTCTTATCCGGCTTACTCCATAATTCTGTAACCGTAGAAGATATTTCTTTAACTTTTCCCCATGAAAGCCAAGTACTGTTTTCCATTTTTTGTATAGGAGCTCCACCATTAACACTTATCTCCATCTCAAGAAGTTTCTGTAATGCATCAGCATCCAAAGAGTAATCCGTCAAGAAATGTTTCTTTATTTTATCCAACAAAATTTCTTTTCCATATTGACTAGTATTCAGCAAAGTAGAAGCATGGCTTTCCTTATAATCCGCTTTATCAATCCAACATATTTTATCATCAGTCATTGCAATAGCACGGACACGGGTAATATCCTGATATTTCTTATCAGCATATGCTAATTTCATCGTTCCTAAATCAGATATTTCATGATGTTTGATTATATTTTTAGTTGTAGGTACTTTCACTACATCATACTCATTCTTATACATATCCGTATAATGAATACAGAGAAAAATGCGAACATTTTCCAGGTCAATATCCGAACGATTATTAATCGAGACCCTAATTTCGTCATCTTTATCTGAGAATTTCCAATCAGTAGTAGGAGTAATGGCTACATCGATGAAAGAATGTTCCATTAACAGCTGCTTAAAACTGCTGTATAAATAATCTTCACAAAATTGCATATCCGACAGCAAACAATCGTAAATGCCTTGGTTTCCCCTACGAAAGAAATGATTAAAGATTTCATTTTTGCTTTCCTCCATCATTCCTTTTTGTACATAATATTTGGATTTTAAAAAATTAGGGCTAAACATACCATATCCTTCCATTGTAGAACGGTAGAGTCGAAGCAAATACTGCCCCTCCGGTGTTTTATTCAAATAAGTACGACTCCTATATGAATCCAAAAGATCAGTCAACCTCTCTGCTTGACGAGGATATTCCATAGCAGCCTGATCTAAATAGGACAAAGCTTGCTGTTCTTTTCCAATCCGATAATTTAATAACCCTTTCAGTACTAAAGCAGGAGCCGAACGCTCAGGGTACAACTCGATATAATTATCCAAAGTTATATCAGCCTCTACAAAAAAGTCGTTCCATTCACACTTCATGGAATCTGGTAATTGCATTTCCTTAACGATAGAAAGTACTTCAGGGCTATCAGGCATAGTATTCATTTCTCCCGAACCGATATTAATCAGCGACAAGGATTTCAAAAGTAAAGCTTCTCGGTTCCGAGGATATTGCTGCAAAATTTTAGAAGTTGAGTTATAAGCATCCACCATTCTACCTGAATAAACATCAAAATACGCCTTATCTTTATTAATACAAAGCCTGTCCCATTCTTTCATGTATTTTGTATAAACAGGTACAAAACCTGACAGATAGTCTATATAAGCCATTTTCAATTCTTCTATTTCATCTTCCAACTTCGATTTTAAATCCATCTCTTCCTCATAGTGATCGAATGCCGCATTCTTAGCTGCATCAATACTCAGATTTTCAGACATATCGACAATAGCTAAAGGCCCCTCCCCCGCCATTGCTTTCATTGCAGCCATGCCTGCTCCTGTGGTACTTGACTCTTTTGCTAATGTCTTCGCACCTGCCGCTGCACTACGAACCAACATCCATATAGTTGAAAACTCCTTATACTGCTTTTGCAACTTAAACATTTGTTGTAAAAGAGGAAGAATTTTTATTTTGGCATCAATTACATCTGAAGCGACCATACTATAATCCTGCTTTGCCATATATTCCAAAAAACTATAGAAATCATCCGATTTTGCTTGTGCCATTTCCAACCCATTCAAAATCCGAACCGTTTCTTCGATATCATATTCTTTATTTATATCCGCTTTCCGCTCTTTTAAAGCTTCATAAGCTGCCTGAAATTCCTCTACTGGTTGGTAGTTTTCTATTTGCAATTCCGGATTAGCTTTTTTACCACATCCAGCCACTATACTACCCAATATCAGCAATGTAACAATAATCTTTTTTTTCATCATGGTTGTTATAATTTTAATGTAGATGTTCTCTATTTGCAATACTTACTGTTAAATGTAGTATCATCAGAGAATAAATAGATAATTCCTTCCACTAAAGCCACAATGGCAGAAACACCCGTCCAACAAAAAAGCAGATAAGCAATGCCCCATCCCACTTTTCCCATATAAAATTTGTGAATGCCTAATCCACCTAAAAAGATTGCCAACACAGCTGCTAAAAGTCTACTTTTCATAATTATTAATTTTACATGTTACTATTTTATGTATTGATCTATTACAATTAGAAACTATCCATTTCTTCTTGAATTCTTTTCTTTAACTCATCATTATAACCGTTTATTGATATAAGTTCTTGATCATATTTCTGCTGAATTTCCACATTCTTCTTTTTCATTTTATTCCATTTTGTATGCAAGATGATACCACCTATTCCCGCTAACAAAAAAGATAAAACAAACCAATAATTAGAAAAAGAATCAACCCAAACACCTGTCACTACCTGAGGATCAAAAAGCGTAAAAGTCATATAATGAATTACATAAGCTAGCATATGTAATACCCACAAAACACAATAAAACCAAAGAGGAGAAGCAAGTGTAGCAAAACAGAGCAAACCAATATCACGCTGTTTATTAGGTATCTTCTGCTTAGGAGCCATAGGCAAGCTTCGCTCCTGCGTCTGATATAGCATTCTAAAATATCGTTCTCTATATTGTTCCAAGGATAATCCACATTCTTTCATTGGTTGTCTTAATGATAATAGAAATTTTTCCATCAAGATAATAGCTTTTTGAGAAGATGGATTATACTCGTCTGAACGATGAAATGGATTAGAGCCAAACAATAATTCATTTCCTGCCTGTATTGTACTATATACCGATTTCAAATCCTTATCAATCCAATTGATTTTTTCGCCGGTTTCTTTCTCTATGACTTGAAAAACAAATGCAACAGTTTCTTTCAACAGTTGTAAACTTTCATTTATATCAGATGGAATCCTTTCTTTCTTTTTCTGATACAGCATTTTAGCGTACTTAGCTGTCACTATGGTCTGCAACATTCGATTTAGTGTTTGTTTACATGTCTCAAAATCCGTCCTATCATATGCAGATAACACTTTTGTAACTGAAGAAAAGAATTGCTTTACATAACTGGCTTCAAGGCTGTCCGAAGTATTTTCTTGCATAAATCCAATCACCAACAATTGGCATATAACAAGACTTTGAGTTTGTTTTGATACTGCATTCGATTTCTCATTTAGTGCCCCAATTATATCCGACAATGATATATGCCATCTTCTATAATAGGTATTCCACATGACGCACAGACTTTTGCACCTTTTGCATTTATCGAATGACAGCATTTACATCTTGTGATTTCTACGTTTCCATCTAACAACTGATCGGTCACTTTGTCATCTTCTGCCGCCCATTGATACCCACATCCAGGACAGATAAAATCATATTCTTTCGTTTGAATGATTTTCCCTGAATAATTATCAGCTATCACACCACCAACAATACTACCTGCAAATGACCCCAACGGTCCAAACACAAGCCCAACTGCTCCACCTACTACTTGTGCGCCTCCTTTCCTTATTGCAGCTTTTCCTAATCTATCTTGCATAGAGGTATGGGGGATACCTGCTACCCAATTATTACATTTCGGACAAATTTGTCTCATCGCTTTTTTATTTTCCCCAGTAGACTCCCCGGAACCGGATGGTTCATTAATTAGAAAAGTAACTTCTACATAAAAAAAGCGCGGGAATCTGTACCTGTCACTCGTCCCGCTCTTTAAGGCCTTCGCATTGCCCACCACAGTCTGAACGAGCAACGCAGAAGCCCACGCCGATATGTATAACAAACTAAGTGTATTTTTATATCAAAGTTACACCTAGGGCATAAACATATCCCGTAGACATCTACAGCTGCTTTGTTTTTGACTGTGGTTAAAAGTTGCGAAGTTTTAAAGAGCCAAAGACAAAACGTCAAGTAAACGTCTTTCTTTATATAAACATATTTCCCACACCACCCTAACCTCACGACATGAGGCATCGGCGTAGGAAACGCAGCAAATATATACAAAAAAATGTAATAATAGAAATATGTCAGTACTTTTATTTTTTCTCATGAAAAGAATGTTCAAAAACATTATTATCATTATCGGCTTTTCATTAATTTATCGTTGGGCAACGGCAAAAATGTCGTTAGGCAACCACAAATTCACCATTGCCCAACGGCGAATTAGAGCATTTCTACCCGAAATATCAAAAAAATAGGGAAAGCTCCTGAAAGAACCTTCCCTATCTAAAGTTATTTTTTAGTAAGAATTAAGCTGCCGGATCCGGAGCTTCTCCTGAATCTCCTCCAGAAGAGCCACCTCCTTCGCTAGGTTCTCCACCGTTATCCCCGTTAGGATTGGTTACATTATCTCCAAACAGTTCTATACTAGCTGATCCAAGCATTTCCTTGAATGCACCTCCCGGAGTAAAGACTATCTTCCTCCTAATAATGGTATTAACACTCACGTCTTCAGCTTTATCTTGGCTCTCGGCATTAATAGCTGGACGAAATGAACCGAACTCTCCCAACTTTACAGAGAATCCTTCTTCTAAAAATGACACCATAGTATCTTGCACTCCTTTCAGTACCACATCCACCATAGCCCGATGAACGCCTGTCCGCTGATTTACTTCATCACATAACTTGTTATAGTTGATGCTCCCAACTAGAACGTTTGCTGCAACATACTTTTCTACCTTATTTTCCTTATCGAAACATAAGGTGATTTTTTTCTTTTTATATCTGATAGCCATATACGCCTAAGATTAAAAAGTTAAACAATATTAGGAAGCCACACTATTGACTTCGCAACAAAGGTATGAACACATTACGAGATTTACAAGCAAGATTACCATGGTAAAAAAGGTCTTGATTCATTGTATTTTACAGATGACTTTTTTATGCAATATTCATCATGTCAAATTCGTTTTCTCCTTATAAACCAAGCATTTATAAAACAAAAAAGTAGAATAATAATTCATATAAAAAGAGACAAAATTGGTCATTAAGGATTTGAATCTTTTCAAACCGTGAAAACGAAGAAAAAGAAGGTTATGGAAATAAAAAATACGAAGAATGCAAATTTGATCTTTAACAATTAATAACTTACCGTCTCTTAATTATCTAACAGTTAAGGGCATTTTGATAGTTGTATACTCTACCAAAATGCCCTCTACTTTTATCAACCTTAGGTTATATCTTATATCTTACAGAATACCTTTAACGGTCTCAAGCATTCCTTTTTCCTGGATAGAATCCAAATCAGCTTTTACGGCTTCTGTCAATCCCGGAATCTTATTCAAATCTTCTCCCCAGATAAAATCTGCAGCCAGAACACCTTCGGCAACTTTCTTTGTGCAACCTGTTGCCCAAAGTTCTTTCAGCAGGTTCATGATTTCAGGAGCATCATTCGGAACAATTTCAGCACCATCAGCACGTACACCACCTTTATAATAAGTAATGATAGCAGCTAATCCAAGCACCAGTCCTTTAGGAAGTTCACCTTTACGTTCCAGATAAGTCTTCAATCCCGGCAAATCACGAGTTTCGTATTTAGGGAAAGAATTCAGCATGATACTGGTTACTGCATGATCCACGAACGGATTGTTGAAGCGTTCCAATACATCATTTGCAAATTTCTCCAACTCATCCTTCGGCAAGTTCAAAGTTTCCATCAGTTCGTCAAACATTACCTTGTGGATATATTTACCAATCACTTCGTGCTGGCAAGCATCACGCACAATATTCACTCCCGAGAGATAAGCAACCGGAGAAAGAACTGTATGCGGGCCATTCAACAAAGTAACCTTACGTTCGTGATAAGGAGCTTCTGACGGTACAAACAATACATTCAAGCCTGCCTTGTCAGCCGGGAACTCTTTGGCAACTTCCTGCGGAGCTTCAATCACCCACAAATGGAAAATTTCAGCCTGAACAACCAGATTATCATCATATTGCAGTTTTTCTTTGATAGCAGCAATATCCTTGCGTGGGAATCCCGGAACAATACGGTCTACCAATGTTGCATATACACCACAAGCTTCTTCAAACCAAGTTTTAAACTCATTACCCAGGTTCCACAATTCAATATATTGATAAATTGTTTCTTTCAACTTATGACCATTCAGGAAAATAAGCTCGCAAGGGAAAATAATCAAACCTTTTGTCTTATCACCATTGAATGTTTTAAAACGATGATACAGTAATTGAGTCAGCTTACCCGGATAAGATGAAGCAGGAGCATCTTCAAGTTTACAAGCCGGATCAAAAGCAATGCCAGCCTCTGTAGTGTTTGAAATAACAAAACGCATTTCAGGTTGCTCTGCTAACTTCATAAACTCGTCATTTTGAGTATATGGGTTTAAAGCGCGGCTGATTACATCAATCATTGTCAAACTGTTAACCGCCTCTCCTTTATCCAATCCTTGAAGGTTTACATGATAAAGATCATCTTGTGCATTCAGCATATCGACCATCCCTTTATCAATCGGTTGAACCACTACTACACTGCTGTTGAAATCAGCTTTCTGGTTCATGTTATAAATAATCCAATCTACAAATGCACGCAAAAAGTTACCTTCGCCAAATTGGATAATACGCTCCGGACGTTGTGTTTTAGGAGCAGTTTCTTTGTTTAATGCTTTCATGTTAGTTGTAATTTATAAAGTTGATATTATACAAATTCAAAATAAAAATCAATGTTTTCCTTTATCAGGATATCAATAGGCATATATTTTACAGGTTCAACAGACTTCTTAAACACGACATGGTCGCACAAAGCCTTCACCCCGCAATATCCTTGCAAACCCGGACGTTGCCCGATTAAATAATGCACATCACCGGATTTTAATAAATCTACGTTTGCTTTCAGAAGGTCATATCCTATCAGTCCTTTCATGCTACGTCCCGCATGACGAAGATACTCTCCCAACTGATACACTCTGGAATTAAATACAACTCCCAGTAAAGCCTTTGGATGTGCCTCAAAAAACTCATCTAATGTCTGTTGGTTACTTTCCTGATCGGATTTATTGAGTACTACCTCGTGGATTACCAAGTTATTATATTCTTCGGCAATGTAACTCATAAAACCGTTCAAGCGACGTTGCATCTGTATTTCAGCCGGATTATCTTTATTGTTACTTAAAAACAAAACCAACTCCTGGCCTTCTCCTGCCGAATAATTGCGCATCAATATTTTCGCTGCGATATATCCGCTCTTATATGAATCCTGCCCGATATATGTCAATGCTTTCGCTTCTTCCATATTGAAATCGACAAAAGCATAAGCAATCTTATTTTCCTGTAAATAGGCTGTCAGCGCCAGTGTCTCTTCCCGAAAATTCGGAGAAATCAATACCGCATCCACATTCTTTTCTTTTATGGAAAGGCAGGCTTCCTGATAACTCTTCTCATCCCCATGGTGATAGCACAGATAATCTATACTCACATTAAAAGGACGCAACTCTTGCCGGGCACGCTCAATCCCCCCTACTACCGAATGCCAATAATCATGCTCTATATAATAAGGTATCAAACAGAGGAAAGAATATTTCTTTTTAGCAGCCAAACCGATAGCAAACACATTGGGCTGATAATGAATCTCATCCAACACCTTTTGTACTTTGGCTTTGCTTTTGGGAGACACGTCACCGCGATTGTGCAACACCCTGTCAACCGTTCCGGCGGAAACACCGGCCATACGGGCAATGTCTTTAATGGTATAGTTCTGGTCCTCCATAGTGCTAAAACTTAAATATTATAAATAATCGCTGCAAATATACGAATTATTTTGTTACTCCAAGTAAATTTTCTATTTTTGTGTTCGATAACGGTTAATAAAACTAAAACGAGATTTACGCCTATTAGCTTTAAAATCAATACTATATAGGTATAAATACAGAAAGTAATAATTTTATATACTTAAAACACAGTAATAATGAAGAACTTCATGGACGAAAACTTCTTGCTGCAAACAGAAACTGCGCAAAAGTTGTATCACGAGCATGCGGCTAAAATGCCGATCATCGACTATCACTGTCACCTTATCCCTCAAATGGTAGCTGACGACTACAAGTTTAAATCACTGACTGAAATCTGGCTGGGCGGTGACCACTACAAATGGCGTGCAATGCGTACAAACGGTGTAGACGAACGTTTCTGTACGGGAAAAGATACCACAGACTGGGAAAAATTTGAAAAATGGGCGGAAACAGTACCTTACACTTTCCGCAATCCATTGTACCACTGGACTCATCTCGAACTGAAAACTGCATTTGGTATCAATAAAATATTGAATCCACAAACCGCACGTGAAATTTACGATGAATGTAACGAGAAACTGGCTCAACCCGAATATTCAGCTCGTGGAATGATGCGTCGTTATCATGTAGAAACTGTTTGCACAACGGATGATCCTATCGATTCATTGGAATATCATATCAAAACACGCGAAAGCGGATTTGAAATCAAGATGTTACCAACATGGCGTCCTGATAAGGCTATGGCTGTAGAAGTTCCTGCAGATTTCCGCAGTTATGTAGAAAAACTGGCAGAGGTAAGCGGTGTTACCATCTCTAACTTTGATGACATGATCGCTGCTTTGCGCAAACGTCATGACTTCTTCGCAGAACAAGGCTGCCGTCTGTCTGACCATGGTATTGAAGAATTCTACGCAGAAGATTACACAGATGCTGAAATCAAAGCCATCTTTAATAAGGTATATGGTGGTGCAGAATTGACCAAGGAAGAAATTCTGAAATTCAAATCGGCAATGCTTGTGATCTTCGGTGAAATGGACTGGGAAAAAGGATGGACTCAACAATTCCATTACGGCGCTATTCGTAACAATAACACGAAGATGTTTAAATTACTGGGTGCTGATACAGGTTTCGATTCTATCGGTGAATTCACAACTGCCAAAGCAATGGCTAAATTCCTTGATCGCCTGAACACTAATGGCAAATTGACTAAAACAATCCTCTACAACTTGAACCCATGCGCTAACGAAGTGATTGCAACAATGCTGGGTAACTTCCAGGATGGTTCTATCCCGGGAAAAATCCAATTTGGTTCCGGATGGTGGTTCCTTGACCAAAAAGATGGTATGGAAAAACAAATGAATGCTTTGTCAGTACTCGGTCTTTTGAGCCGCTTCGTAGGTATGTTGACAGACTCTCGTTCCTTCCTATCCTACCCGCGTCATGAATATTTCCGCCGTACATTGTGTAACCTGGTAGGACGCGACGTAGAAAACGGAGAAATTCCGGCATCTGAAATGGATCGTGTAAACCAAATGATTGAAGATATCAGCTACAACAATGCCAAGAACTTCTTCAAGTTCTAACAGACAGTAGTTACACTATAAAAATACCGCTGCCCAAAGCCGAATATAGCTTTGAGTAGCGGTATTTTTTCGGACTGTCCCATTTTTTATTCCCACAACTGAACTGTAACAACAAAAGACTCTCAACAAAACAAAAAAGGAGAACTTTTTAAGTTCTCCTTTTAATAATCTTTGTACACCCTCAGGGATTCGAACCCTGGACCCACTGATTAAGAGTCAGTTGCTCTACCAACTGAGCTAAGAGTGCTTAATTCCTCGTTTGCGGTTGCAAAAGTAGGTCTTTTATTTTATTTGACCAAACAATCATGCAGCTTTTTTACTATCTTTTTTTCGTCTTTATTCGAACACATAAAGCTCGGAAGGCGTATTTCGCTTTAAAGCAAGCAGTTGCACATCTTTGCCTACAATAACACCTTTGTTCTTTAATTTCCACTCCACCGTTTTATAAGCCAACTCCGGGTGATTATTGTCTTTACTTAAATGGCATAACCAGATATATCGCAAATGTTCAGTGATATTTTCCGCCAGAAACTCTGCAGTATCAGAGTTACTCATGTGTCCGGTTTTACTTGCAATCCGTTCCTTCAGATATTGAGGATAAGGGCCCATTTTGAGCATTTCCTCATCATAGTTAGCTTCAAGTATCAGATAATGGGCTTTACTGATATAATAAGCAGCTGTAGGAGTAATTTCTCCAAGGTCGGTTAAGAAAGAAAAGACTTTGCCGTCAATTTCAATGCAATATCCCACATTGTCCGTTCCATCGTGTGGCACTTCAAAAGATTCGATGTGAAAATCTTCCAGCGTCATAGGCTCTTGCTTTTCCAGATACCGAACTGACGAGCTAAGTTTCTCCGTCATACAATAGCTACGATTGATTCCAGCATGAATACGTGCAGTTGTATAAACAGGAATATTCATTTTTTCTCCCAGATTACCCACTGCTTTAATATGGTCGGCATGATCGTGCGTTATAAATACCGCACGAATACTATCCATCAAGATATTATAATCTTTCAGTGATTTTTTGATAGTACGTATGCCGATTCCGGCATCTATCAGTATCCCATAGGTTTCAGTGCCCAGATAATAACAGTTCCCACTACTGCCACTCGCCAGGCTTATAAATTTTACTTTCATGTTTTATCCTCTTTATTAAAATGCAAAATGCCGTCAACTTTTACAGCAAAGTGACGGCAAATATACATAAAAAAGCAGAGAATTACCGAGAAGCTTCCTTCTTTTTGTCGATGGATTCGGTGATTTTTGCAAATAATAGTAGCGCTACAGCGGCAATCAGACCTATAGCAGCAAAGTAATACCATATATAATGGGCATTTCCACTAGCTGCCTCCCATGCTTCCCTCGTCTCGAACAAAGCCGGATCCGGACAATATTTAGTGAGCAGAATTCCCGCCAGACCAAAACCGAAAATGGAGGAAAGGAATGAATGCAAATGACTGAATCCTAAATACATTCCTTCTTCTCCTTTAGGAGCCTGTAAAGAGAAATATTCCAGATAACGCGGTGAAATGAAACATTCGGCAAGCGCCTGTACAACTATACCCGCAATCATCATCAGAGTAATATTACTCATGCCTGTAATAAGATCATTACCCAGCAGATTTCCACATGCCATCAGTAATGCCGAAATAGGAATCAAAAACATTCCCACATTCATCGAAGTAATCGCACTGCGTTTGGCCATCAAACGGGTGATAAAACTAACGCAACAAACCACCACAAACGGATTCACATTGGCAATCCAACCCGGTTTTGCCGTCTCGCCAGCCATACGAATCACATATTTAGGCATAGTGGCATAAAGCTGCTGCTGCACCATCCAGAAACCAGTAACAATCAAAATAAGAATCAATAAACGCCAGTTTGTAATGATTCGCATAAATCCCTGTCCAATCTCATGGAGGCTTTTTCCTTCACCTGCCGTATGCGTCGATTTATAAAGAAGAATAACAGCAAGTAAAGCAACTATTGTCATCGCACCGGAGAAATAATTAATATAGATATACGCTTGCTCACCAATGACATTACGCAAAGGATCGATAATCGTTTTACCGGTGAAAGCCCCCACATTTACCATCATATAAAATATGGAATAACCACGGGCACGAGTTGCTTCCGTTGTTTCTTTAGCCACAGAAGCAGAGATAATGGACTTAATGAAAGAACCTCCCACCATAAGTACAAACAAAACCGGCACAATAATCCACCGGGTATAGCTATCAGGCAAACCATTAAATTGAGTAGTGGCACCATAGCTAACCAAACCGGCAGCTTCCAGCAAAGTGGGCAGTACACCCAACCCTAAATATCCGATGGATAATAAGGAAAATGCTATAATCATTGATTTCCGGAAACCGATCTTGTCAGCATACGCACCGGAAAAAATAGGAAGCAGATACAATCCACCGGAAAAAAGCCCGGAAATCATACTTGCTTCGAAATCATTAAAACCTAAAATGGAAGATAAATAAATAGTGAGAACGATAAAAACGGCATAATATGCCATACGCTCAAACAGTTCGACTGTGTTGCTGACCCAAAATGCTCTCGTAAAGCCTTTAGCAGCACGCTGAGGGGAATTGTTCATGTATTTATATTTTTATTAAAATGTTAATTTGAGACAAAGATACGTTTTTTTGGCTTACTGTCCGTATCTTTGTTCCAAATTAGGTAATTAAAAACTATGATTATAGCTGTTGATTTTGACGGAACGATTGTAGAACATCGTTATCCACGCATTGGTGAAGAGATTCCATTCGCTGTTGACACATTGAAGTTATTGCAACAAGAAAAGCATCGTTTAATACTATGGAGTGTGCGTGAAGGAGCACTTTTGGACGAAGCTGTCGAATGGTGTAAAGCCAGAGGTTTAGAATTTTATGCCGTTAATAAGGACTATCCTGAAGAGCAGAAAGACCATCAGGGATTCTCTCGAAAGTTGAAAGCCGATATGTTCATTGACGACCGAAACCTGGGTGGTTTGCCGGACTGGGGAGTCATTTACGAAATGATCAAAGAGAAAAAGACGTTTGCAGATGTCTATAGCCAAAGCGGAGAAGAAGAAAAAACATCCCTAAAAAAGAAGAAAAGGTGGCTGCCTTTCTAGGAAGCTGATAAATATCAAACTAATAAATAAAAATGCACTCTAATCATGTCAGATAAGAGTGCATCTTCATATTCATAAATGATTTATCATTCAACATTGAATCGCAATTTACTATGCTTCTTTATTTTCCCACTTTTCCCTAAACTCCCATAATTGCTCAATAGTAGGATGAAAAGTCGGATTCTCCCAGTTTCTCGAAATCATTGCAATCAAAGATTCCAAATACGATTTACCATCAATAATGGTAGTACATTTATTGACCTGATATCTTTCTGTTGGATAATTCTTTGTCTCAATCATCTTTTTTGCCCAGTTCAATAATTCCTGAACAGCTTCATTGTCATAAGTATGTTGTGCCATCTCTTTAGAATTTTCCGCAAAGATACAAAGTTTATTTATTCATAAATAAAGTTGTTCGTTTCTTTTTACTATAAAGATTCCATTTTAAATTTATACCTTTACGTCCAATATACTCAATTAGACTAACTAATAGAAGCAATAATTATGAAGAAATTTTTCATTTTAGTATGTTCATGTGCTCTTTTGGCAGCCTGCAACAATAGCGCGAAAACAAACAAGAGTGCCGGTGCAGACAGCACCTCAATCGAAGCAACCGATATCCATAATGCGGAAAATTCACTTGATTACGAAGGGACTTATAAAGGAGTTTTCCCTGCTGCCGATTGTCCGGGCATTGAAATAACCCTGACATTAAATCCGGACAAAACATTCAGCCTCCATTCCGTATATATCGATAGAGACAGCTCATTTGACGAGAAAGGTACATATATTTTAAAAGACAATCTGTTGACTCTTAAAGAAGAAGGCGGAGAACTTTCTTATTATAAAGTGGGAGAAAATCATTTACGCAAGCTAACAATGGATAAACAAGAAATAACCGGAGAACTTGCAGACCATTATGTTTTAAATAAGGAATAAGGTCCAAACAAATTTTGCTATCAATAAAGAACAAATTCAAGATTTTTTATGTTTATATAAATAGATATAAACTTAAAAATAGAACAACTTATGATTTATAGTTTTTTATTTCCCACAAAATCGAATACAACGAAGGTGTCTTTGTTGCTATTGGCTGTCCGGATCATCTTCGGTATATTATTAATGAACCATGGTATCCAGAAATGGAGTAACTTCCAGGAGATGTCAGCAGTGTTTCCTGATCCGCTTGGAATAGGAAGTCCCCTATCTCTCGGATTAGCAATTTTTGGCGAACTCGTATGTTCGATGGCATTTATCATCGGATTCCTGTATCGCTTGGCAATGATCCCGATGATTTTCACAATGATAGTAGCCTTCTTTGTAGTTCATGCAAATGACGTTTTTGCAGTTAAAGAGCTAGCTTTCATCTATTTGGTCGTATTTATATTGATGTATATTGCCGGTCCCGGTAAATTTTCAATAGACCATATCATAGGAAACGAATTGTCACGGCGGAAGTCAAGAGCATACAAAAATTAGAAATAATAGTCCCGATTAATTAAAAAATATTATATTTGCATACACATAAGAGAGAAATTATCAATATTTTTTATTAATCAAAAACATTTTAACATGAAAAAAGGGAAACTGACTTTAGTCGCAGTAGTACTTAGCGGTAGCTTATTATTCAGTTCTTGTGTAGGATCATTCGGTTTATTCAACCGCCTGTCTTCCTGGAATCAATCAGTTGGAAACAAGTTTGTAAACGAACTCGTATTCCTTGCTTTCAACATTATTCCGGTTTATGGTGTAGCTTACCTGGCTGATGCTTTAGTTATCAACTCAATCGAATTCTGGAGTGGCTCCAATCCGATGGCTAATGTAGGTGATGTAAAGAAAGTAAAAGGAGAAAACGGCAACTACATGGTGAAAACTCTTGAGAATGGATATTCCATTACTAAAGAGGGCGAAACTGCTTCAATGGACCTGATCTACAACAAAGAAGCCAATACATGGAATGTCGTTGCAAACGGTGAAAGCGCTGAATTAGTAAAAATGAACAATGATGGCACTGCTGATTTGTTCTTGCCAAATGGCGAAAAGATGAATGTAACGTTGGATGCTCAAGGCATGCTGGCAGCACGCCAGGCTACAATGAGCAATCTTATGTTTGCCGCCCGCTAAAAATAAAAACAAATACGAAGGAGATGAAACATCATACGGGAGTTTCATCTCCTTTTTCAATCTTATCTTCTTCTATCAAGAATCTTTTGTACTATGAATAAACTACATACACTTATCTATTCTGTTCTAATCTTCACCTGCCTATCTTGTCAGCAACAAACTCCTCAAACTCAAATAGAACAGACAGCCATTGATTTCTGCGAAGCCTTTTATAATTTCAATTATCCGGTCGCCAAAGAATGGAGCACGCCTTCTTCCCAATCTTATCTTAGTTTCTTGGCATCCAATGTCGGTCAACCCCATCTGGAGCAACTCAAGACACGAGGCGCTGCAAAAGTTTCTGTTATTTCAAGTGAGGTAGATGCTAATTTAGAAGAAGCGTCAGTTGTCTGCCAAATCAAAAATGCATTCGTCATTCATCCTATCGGAGGAAAAATAGAATACGTAAGTTCCCTGCAAGATACGCTCGAGTTAGTAAGAGTAAATAATAAATGGCTGATTAGAAAGGATATCCCACAGCAAAATGGAAAGCAAAGTCACGACTGAATTTAGGATGGATGATGGGGAAATGCTCTTTCCTCGTTTCATAGGCGGGGTTGACAGCTTTCATACCTCCGTCAAAGCGCAGAATAAAGAAATCTAAATCCAAGCGAAGACCCAATCCGTAGGCCACTGCTATTTGCTTATAAAACTTATCAAACTTGAAAACCCCTCCAGGTTGATTGGCATAACTCCGGATGGTCCAGATATTACCGGCATCAATAAATACCGCCCCCTGAAACTTCCAGAATAACTTGCTTCGGTATTCAATACTGGCATCCAGTTTAATATCTCCGGATTGATCGAGTAAATTCCCATTTCCTGCAAAAGAGCCCGGTCCCAAATCGCGAACACTCCATCCGCGGACACTATTGGCTCCACCGGAGAAATATTGTTTCTCAAACGGAATAGTCTTCGCATTTCCATAAGGTACAGCTATTCCCACACCGGCATGAAACGCAAAAGAGTTACGATAATCAATTCTGATATTCTTAGCAAAATCAAACTCCCCCTTCAGATATTGAGCATATGGAATCCCTAGAATAGCATATTCACCATCACTGTTCTTCCGGATGTTTGCAGCCTTTGACAGAGCATACATTACATTTCCCGCCGATTCGAAATTAAAACGGATGGAATATGAATTAGAAGCAATCGTATTATTGATAATCGATCCTCCTACACTATTATAATTATAGCTATATCCCATATTTATAATCAGCCGATCCTGATAATTATACTGGAATATATGGTTCTGTCCCTTATTTATATAGTCTTCCTTAAACCTTTCAGAGATACGGGGCAAATAAAGGAAAGCAATATTTATCAAATCAATACGGTGTTGTATCTTCTGACGCTGCGTCCACTTGTAACTCCAGTTAGCAGAAGCCATCGTGCGCAAGAACTCCGGTCGCAACTGATAATTATACTGTAAACCAAACTCTGTTGTAGCCCTGATTTTCCGTTTAAAATCAGAGGAAATGAATGGGAACAGGAAATTAGGAAAGTTGATACTCGTTTCCACCCCATACTCCGTATAGTTATTATTTGAATAACCAGCTTGAAGCCCGGAAATAACCTCATACGCTCCACGGAATTTTATCATAAACGTTTCCGATCCGCGAAAGAGATTCCTATTCTGGAAAGAAACGGAAGCCGCTGCTCCCAAGTCACCGGCAGAATTGGTTCCCTCTACCTCGAAAGATACCGATTTATGTTTGCTCTTAGTCAACATCACATAACAATCGAGCATTGTTGAATCTCCAACTTGAGTCTCGATAAAACGGATATTCGTATATTTCAATGCAGACAAACGCCCGAAACTGGAATAGGTTTGTTGCACATCACGCTCATTAAACAAATCGCCGGAAGCAAACCGGAGGTTATCCGTAAGCACTTTAGGACGTAAATAGAGCTTATCCTTATAGTAAATCGGATATCCCTTATAATGAACCGAATCATTAATATCCACACTACTCAAAGCAGAAGACTGCAAAACGTCATAATCCGTAATAAAATTAATCTTATTGATCCAATATTGCTGATGTGCCCTTGCCGAATCACTCGCATGCACTTTATACATCTGCAAATGTTGAGTCAAATCTACATTATAAGTATTACGAACCGTATCGGCCGTATATCCGATATAATCCTTATTAAATTTATAGTAGCCATTCCGAAGCAACTTATTCGTGATGCGTTGCCTGTCCGCATCCAATACATTCACATCCAAATACATTCCTTCCTTCAGCAAGCTTCTGGCAGAATCCTGTTTGAGAAGAGAGGCTATTTTAGGATCATAAATATCATATTTGATAGATTGAACAACGTAGGGTTTGCCTGCCGTTACATCATAATACAGCTTAATCTTTTTCTTTTTTATTTTGGTCGAACGCTTCACGGTTGCCGCCATATATCCCATATTATGCACCGCCTTAGTGATCTCTTCTTCAGAGCGTTTCGCTTCGTCCTCGCTATATATTACAGGAGCATCCCCTATCCTTCTTAAAAATTTGTTTCCCCATTTGGTTGAATCACGTCCCGACAGATTGTAGACATAAAGTTGAGTCTTTATCAGGCTGAACCACTTGGCATTAGGATTTTGCCGAACATACATACGTAAGGAAGAAGGCCGTATGTTTTTCTGGTCCGTACGAATTTTAACTTCATCCAGCAAATAAGAACCATCCGGCACAAACTTAGTGGTAGTACACGAAGCAAGTGACAAGACAGCAGCAGAAGCAAGTAAATAAAGAAAATTTCTCCTCATACGGTTTTACATCGATAGCATAAAAAATGCGCTTACAAAGATAAATTATATTTTCTGACGGGAAAAATAAATTAAGAAAAAGAGAGGAAAGTAAGGATAGATTGGAAATATCTTTATAGCTTTGCAAAAGAATATCAAATTTATGGCATCACTAAGTAAAAACAAAATAAAGTATATCCACTCGCTGGAACTGAAGAAAATACGCAAAGAAGAGGGAGTATTTCTGGCTGAAGGTCCTAAATTGGTAGGTGATTTACTCGGACATTTTCCTTGTCGTTTTTTAGCAGCCACTTCCTCGTGGCTTCAAAAACATCCCGATATAGATGCAAGTGAACTGGTAGAAGTTTCACAGGAAGATCTTTCACGGGCCAGTTTATTGAAAACTCCCCAACAGGTACTTGCCATTTTCGAACAACCATCCTATACGTTGAATCCGGAAGTCGTGCGCCAATCACTTTGCCTTGCATTGGATGATGTGCAAGATCCCGGAAACCTCGGTACTATTATCCGTTTGGCCGATTGGTTTGGCATCGAACATATTATCTGCTCACAGAATACGGTAGACGTATATAACCCTAAAACCATACAAGCCACAATGGGAGGAATTACCCGCGTGAAAGTGCACTATACTTCCCTCCCCGATTTTATCCGTTCACTCGGAGACACTCCTATATTCGGAACTTTTCTGGACGGAAAAAATATGTATGAGCAACCATTATCTGCCAATGGCCTGATAGTAATGGGAAATGAAGGGAATGGTATAGGAAAAGAAGTCGCTGCATTGATTAACAGAAAATTATATATTCCCAATTATCCGGAAGGTCAGGAGACATCCGAGTCTCTTAATGTAGCCATCGCTACCGCAGTAATCTGTGCCGAGTTCCGTCGACAGGCTGCATGGAAGTAAAATCAAAAGGATAAAATAAATAAGGAAATAGGGCTTCCCCCTTCTTTTCCGCTTCATGCAGATACTCCATCAAACATTGGGAAGATTGATTCGGAACATTGGGAAGATTGGATGAAAACACTGGGATGTTTTTAAAAATCATCCCAGTGTTTTTTATTTCTTCCATTTGGTTTTCAGAAAGCAGGGCAATCACTCCCGGCATCCATTCGACCGACTCAATCTCTTCAGTCAGTGGAAATACATCTCGAACAATTCCCTCACCGGTGATCTCCACCACCTGCTGCTTCATAAATCCTACAGCAGGTATCAGCAAATAATGAGAAGCAAAACGTTTCATTACGATCAGCGATTTTGGCGTCTTTGTTGTTGCTGCCTGCGTTGATTCATCTGACGCTCCTTTCTTTGCTCCATTCTTTCCTTCTGGATATGTTGTTCCACTTCAATCTGTTCCGGTTTCTTCTCGCGATGAGTTCCCGTACGACGACGGTTCATTTCTTCCGGTGTCAGACGCTGCATGTCATCTTTCTCCTTGTCTATGATCTTATGCAAAGAGTCGGCATTTTCTTTAGCAGATATCTTCTTCAAAGAATCCGCTTTCAAAGCTTTTATCTTGTTCAAAGAATCGCGGACAGCAAACGAAACTGTGTCCGTACAATGATAACGAGTCATCATGAAACGGTCAGCCAATAATGCTCCTCCCTTTTCCAGACTATCTCCCGGATAATAAATGAAGCCTTTTATTTCTTTCATTGGACCTAATGTATCTGCAAACAAACGAATCTGTTGCACACCCGGTTCAGTCACCGTTTTCCAATGATTGATCGTATCTTTCTCATAAATCACCTGCATGGCCATCGTAACGCCTCTTAAAGAGTCGGCAAGCATCGGTTCGAGGAATCGATAGCGTACTTCCCATACCAGCGTATCACGGTCTTTGTAGTTAGAGTCGGTCGGCAAAGTAAATACATATTGATTATTCATCATTTCACCGGTCAAACGAATCATACGCTGCCACGGCCAGACATCAATACTGTCACCCTGCTTAGTCATTTTCGGTTTCTTATCACGTTTGGCTATCAAGTCACCCACAAGTTCCTGTTCATCTTTCAAACGCTTCTTCACCTTATCATAAATTTTCGATAAAATCTCAGTGTTACGTGTATACCAAACCATAGACGAGTCAAATGCAGCCTGCGTAGTCCCGTATTTCTTAAAAACGGCGTCGATATACAATGCTTTCTTATAGTTCTCACTATAAGGCAAATTATCTCCCATAGACTTTGCCACATGATAATCATACAGCAAATTCTCCATCTTCGATTCCGAGATTACATCACTGGGTCTTTTCACTTTACACCCGGCTACTGCAAAAGCGAACATGCAGATGAGACACAGATGAAACCGAAATTTACTTTTCATGATCTGTAGCTTCCTTTTTATCTTTATCCAACGAATGATATGACTCATTCAAATATTTACTATAAAAAAGTAACAGGGCAATGATACCACAACTGATAGCGGCATCTGCAAAATTAAAGATCGGACTAAAGAATATAAAATGCTCTCCGCCCACAAACGGCATCCATGTAGGCCAGTTTGTATCTATAATCGGAAAGTAAAACATATCCACTACTTTTCCATAAAACCAGGTAGAATATCCACCGCCTTCGGGCATAAAGCTGGCAATCTGTGAATGAGTGCTTTCATTGAAGAAAACTCCATAGAACACACTGTCTATGATATTTCCTAAAGCACCGGTCAGAATAAGAGCCACACAAACAATGTAGCCTGTTTTGAACCCTTTCTTTATTATTTTATAAAGATACCATCCTATCAATGCCACCGCAACAATACGGAATGTTGTCAGGAACAGCTTGCCGAAAATTTCCATACCGAAAGCCATTCCGTTATTTTCGGTGAAATAGATATAAAACCAATCTGTCACACGTATGCTTTCATGCCAGTACATGTGAGTTTTAATCCAGATTTTGATAATCTGGTCAATAATCAATACGGAAAAGATAACGAACAGGGCAATTCTTCCCTTTGTGAATAGTTTCTTCATGTGTTTATTATAAATTAAACATAACGAGCTACAAGTGCCGTGCGTAAATTTTGCGCAGCTACTTGTAGCCCGTTACCTGTAGCCTATTGCTATCTGTTATTTTTTACCACTGTTCTTTGCTTCAATGCTTAACGTAGCGTGAGGAACAGCACGCAAACGCTCTGCCGGAATCAGCTTTCCGGTTTCACGGCAGATGCCATACGTTTTATTCTCAATACGTACCAAAGCAGCTTGTAATCCTTGGATAAACTTCAGCTGACGTTGTGCCAGGCGGGTTGTTTCTTCCTTGGAGAGCGTGTTAGCTCCTTCTTCCAATACTTTATATGTAGGAGATGTATCATCGGTATCATTACCGTCCAGTCCCATCAAACTTTTTTTCAACTGTTCATAGTCACGTTGTGCCAATTCCAGTTTCTCCATAATAATGGCACGGAATTCCTCGAGTTCCGCATCCGAATATCTAGTCTTTTCTGCCATAATTTTACAATTTAAAAAGGTTAATCAATATAGTATTAGTCTTTTATCACATTCACAAACAGCGAGAAGTCATCAAACTCCAGCATTGTTCCGTCTTTCACTTCATCTACAAGTTCCAGAGATGTGCCTAAAACTTGGTTACAAATATAAGTATTATATTCATTTACCGCATCATCTGTTTGCGTATTTTTCGAGATTGTTATTTTTATTTTGTCTGTAATCTCAAAGCCGCTTGACTTACGTATATTCTGAATACGGTTCACCAATTCACGGGCAATACCCTCACGACGCAACTCTTCGGTAATAGTAACTTCAAGTGCTACAGTCAGTTTACCTTCATTGGCAACCAACCATCCCGGAATATCCTCACTAAAGATCTCAACGTCTGATGCTTCGATAACAGCTTCTGCACCATCCAGATTTAACGTATACTTTCCGTTCTTCTCCAATTCACCGATTGCTTCCTGTGACATTTCTGCAACCGCAGCGGCCACCGCTTTCATCTGCTTGCCGAACTTCGGACCCAGTTTCTTAAAGTCACATTTCACTTTCTTCACCAATACACCGGCCGCGCCATCAACGAATCTGACTTCTTTCACGTTCACTTCGTTCATAATCAGGTTCTTCACAGCTTCGATATGAGCTTTCTGCTCCTCATCCACCACCGGAACCATGATACACTGCAGCGGTTGGCGCACCTTGATATTCACCTTACGACGCAATGCCAACACCATGGATGTAACATCCTGTGCCATTTGCATACGGGCTTCCAATTCCTTGTCTATCATTTCTTCCTGATATTTCGGGAATTCGGCAAGGTGGACAGAAACGACACTGTCACGACCTGTTGCTGTAATCAAGTCCGTATATAACCGGTCTGCATAGAACGGAGATATAGGAGCCATCAATTTAGCAACTGTTTCGAGACAAGTATACAATGTCTGATAAGCAGACAATTTATCCTGTGTAAATTCACCACCCCAGAAACGTTTACGATTCAGGCGAACATACCAGTTGGACAAATTATCATTCACAAAATCAGAAATCAGACGTCCTGCCTTTGTCGGTTCATATTCATTATAGCAAGTATCTACCTCTTTTATCAATGTATTCAATACAGATAAGATCCAACGGTCAATCTCCGGACGTTCTGCCATCGGCACATCCGCTTCTTTATATTCAAATCCGTCTACATTTGCATAAAGTGCAAAGAATGAATACGTATTATATAAAGTGCCGAAGAATTTACGACGAACTTCTTCCACTCCTTCAACGTCAAATTTCAGGTTATCCCACGGAGAAGAATTGGTTATCATGTACCAACGCAACGGGTCGGAACCATACTTTTCAATCGTAGTAAACGGATCGACAGCATTATTCAGACGTTTAGACATCTTGTTACCGTTCTTATCGAGCACCAAACCGTTAGAAATAACAGCTTTGTATGACACACTGTCAAATACCATCGTAGCGATAGCATGTAAGGTAAAGAACCAACCACGTGTCTGGTCTACCCCTTCTGCGATAAAGTCGGCCGGATATACCTGACGGCTATCCAACAGTTCCTTATTTTCGAACGGATAATGTATCTGCGCATAAGGCATAGCACCCGAATCGAACCATACATCAATCAAGTCTGATTCACGCTTCATCGGCTGACCATCTTTTGATACCAATATGATGTCGTCTACATAAGGACGGTGAAGATCAATCTTATCATAATTTCCTTCGGTGTATTCGCCCGGAACGAAACCTTTATCCTTGTATGGATTGGATTTCATAAATCCGGCAGCTACCGATTTCTCGATTTCATTATAAAGCTCTTCTACAGATTCGATACATATCTCATCCGTATTATCTTCCGTACGCCAGATAGGCAACGGAGTACCCCAATAACGGGAACGGCTAAGGTTCCAGTCATTCAGATTTTCCAGCCACTTACCGAAACGGCCGGTTCCGGTAGATTCCGGTTTCCAGTTGATAGTCTTGTTCAGTTCTATCATACGTTCCTTACAAGCGGTAGAACGGATAAACCAGCTATCCAACGGATAATAAAGTACCGGTTTGTCTGTACGCCAGCAATGTGGGTAGTTGTGGACATGTTTCTCTATTTTGAAAGCCTTGTTGTCTGCTTTCATCATCATGGCAATGACAATATCCAAAGATTCGGCAGCCTGCGCAGCTTTCTCATCATATTTTCCATCTACCATGAATTGAGGATCATAGGCATTTTTCACCCATGCGCCCTGATAGTCCTTGTATTTGTCTACATCCACACATTCTTTTACGAAAGTAGCATCCAGCTCATCCAACAGATAGAATTTACCGGTCAGGTCCACCATCGGACGAGTTTCACCTTTCTTATTGATCATGAATAGTGACGGAATTCCTGCAGCACGTGCCACATTCGCATCGTCCGCACCAAATGTCGGTGCAATGTGAACGATACCCGTACCATCTTCTGTAGTTACATAATCACCCGGTATTATACGGAAAGCTTTATCACTAGCTTTCCAAGTACCGTCTTCAGATACTTCGACAGGTTTTACCCAAGGAATCAACTGCTCATATTCCATACCGATAAGATCAGTGCCTTTATATTCGGCAATCACTTTAAACGGCACAAGTTTATCTCCGGCTTTATAATCCTCCAACTTCAAATCCGCCGCTTTTGCATTGAAGTGTACATTCAATAAAGCTTTAGCCAGAACAACAGTAATAGGTTCTCCGGTATAGGCGTTGTAAGACTGTACAGCCACATAATCGATCTTCGGTCCTACGCAGAGTGCCGTATTTGAGGGCAATGTCCACGGAGTAGTTGTCCAGGCAATAAAATAAGGAGTTCCCCATTCCGTCATTTCCGGTTTAGGATTCTTCATTTTAAATTGGGCAACGGCCGTTGTATCTTTTACATCTCGGTAACAGCCCGGCTGATTCAACTCGTGTGAGCTCAATCCTGTTCCTGCAGCCGGTGAATACGGTTGGATCGTATATCCTTTATATAATAATCCCTTTTTATGCAGTTGCTTCAATAGCCACCACAGTGTTTCAATATAACGATTGTCATACGTGATATAAGGATGCTTCATGTCCACCCAATATCCCATCTGATGAGTCAGGTCTTCCCACTCCTTGGTATATTTCATCACGTCCTTCCGGCAAGCCGCATTGTAGTCGGCAACAGAGATTTTCTTACCAATATCTTCTTTTGTGATACCTAATGCTTTTTCTACACTTAGTTCCACAGGCAGTCCGTGCGTATCCCATCCGGCTTTACGCTTCACCTGATAACCCTTCATCGTTTTGTAGCGGCAGAAAATGTCCTTAATGGTACGAGCCATTACATGGTGAATGCCCGGCATACCATTAGCCGAGGGAGGTCCTTCGAAAAACACGAACGAAGGACAGCCATCACGTTCTGTCATACTCTTGGCGAAAACCTGGTTCTCGTCCCATTTCTTCAGCACATCTTTGTTCACCTGCGAAAGGTCAAACTGCGAATATTCAGTAAATCTCTTACCCATAGCTGTCTACGATTTTACTATTTACAATTTACAATTTGAGGGGTATCCCCATTTTTAAGGGTGCAAATTTACAAAAACATTTGTTTAGTTGAGCAAAAAGCTAAGACTTTTAATCGGATTCGTGTGAAGTTAACGATTATAAACCACCTACAGCCTAAACAAAACAGGTATCTCCTTGTTTTAGTGGGAAACCTAAAAACACTTAACTTATGAATTATGGAATTAGTATTTTATTCAGGGCAATCCCTTTGTTGATGGCTGTTTTTTGCTTCGGATACGGAGCGTTCATTTATGATTATGGAGATGCCGGCGGTCGTGTTGTAGCAGGCCCTGTGATATTCTCATTAGGTATGATATGCATTGCGCTGTTCTGCACGGCTGCCACTATTATCCGGCAAATCATACATACATATAATCAAGCTGTGAAGTACGGTTTACCAATACTCGGCTATCTGGCAGCTATAGTGACTATAATCGGAGGTATCTGTGTTTTCAGTAATGCAGACGGTACTTCAGCTTTTGTGGCAGGCCATGTAATAACCGGCGTAGGTTTTATTACAGGTTGTGTAGCCACTGCTGCCACCTCCTCTACCCGTTTTTCTTTGATTCCGGGAAACTCCAGAGGCACGGGTAATGAAGTTCCTGAAGGAGCATTTACTTTAGGTCAGGAACGGGCATTGGAAATCATTGTCATTCTCATTTCTCTTATCGCATGGATATGGGCGTTTGTTTTATTGGCTAACAGTCATGTGCATCCGGCATATTTTGTAGCTGGTCATGTAATGGCAGGGCTTGCCTGCATTTGTACCAGTCTGATCGCATTGGTAGCTACCATAGCCCGTCAGATACGCAATGTATATTCGGAAAAAGAACGTTCACAATGGCCCAAACTCGTTTTATTGATGGGATCCATTTCTTTTATCTGGGGATTTTTTATAATCTTAGCCGATTCAGGCAGTGCCAACGGTACTACCGGATATATCATGCTTGGACTAGGTTTAGTCTGTTACAGTATTTCCAGTAAAGTCATTCTTTTGGCTAAAATTTGGCGGCATGAGTTCAAACTCGCCAACCGTATTCCTTTAATTCCGGTATTCACAGCATTGGCTTGTCTGTTTTTGGCGGCTTTTGTATTCGAGCTTGCCACTGTAAATACAGATTACTTCATTCCGGCACGTGTTTTATCAGGGCTTGGAGCGATATGCTTTACGCTGTTTTCTATCGTTAGTATATTGGAGAGCGGCACGTCTTCCAAATAAAAAATATTCTATAAAAAGGGCGTCACTATATGCCCCGGATAGTGACGCTATCCAGGGCACATAGTGACGCTATCTTGACAGTATAGCGTCACTCTTTTATTTTTTGAATCTAACCTCATACAGGTCATTCCTGCGGTCTTTCAAGTTACGTACACTACCATACGTATGCAGTTCGTTCAGCAAATCCAGATCAACATCCGATACCAAAATCATTTCTGTGTTAGGAGTTGCCTCCGCCCTCTTTCCGTCCGTTGGAAAAGCAAAATCGCATGGGGTAAACACACCCGATTGAGCATATTGAATATCCATATTGTGCACACGGGGAAGGTTTCCGACACTTCCGGCAATGACTACAAAACATTCATTCTCAATAGCACGCGCCTGCGCACAAACACGAACACGGGAGTAGGCATTCTGGGTATCTGTCAGGAAAGGAACAAATAATATCTGCATTCCCTGATCTGCCATCAGGCGGGAAAGTTCGGGGAATTCCACATCATAGCAGATTAAAACTCCGATCTTTGCACAATCCGTATCAAAAGTGTTCAGAAGTTTACCACCGTTCAGTCCCCAGCTTTTTATTTCATCGGGGGTGACGTGCAATTTCTCGTACATTTCATAGGTTCCATCCCGTCGGCAAAGGAAACCTACATTATAAAGCAGTCCGTCCTCTTTTACGTATGGCATACTTCCGGTTATAATGTTGATATTATAGCTAATAGCCAGATTCATAAACCGTTCCCGAATCTCATCGGTATACTTTGCCAATCCGCGAATAGCCTGTGATTCTCCTTTATCATTATACTTCGACATCAAAGGAGCATTGAAATATTCCGGGAAAAGAACAAAATCACTTTTATAATCGGATACTGCGTCCACGAAGAATTCTACTTGTTCGAACAGGTCGTCCAACGTTTTATAGCTACGCATCTGCCATTGCACTAATCCTACACGAACCGTAGTTTTAGGACTGATATATTCTTGCGTAGGTGGCTGATAATAGATATTATCCCATTGAAGCAAACAGGCGTAATGTTTCGATTCTTCGTCATTCGGCAGATAATTGGTCATCACCTTTCGCACGTGAAAATCATTCGATAGCTGGAAAGTTAGTACCGGATCATAAATCTCGCGTTGACGCACTCGCTCGATATATTCTTTCGGACGCATTTTGTCAGCATATTTATGATAATTCGGGATACGTCCGCCAAACATGATAGCTTTCAGGTTCAATGTTTCGCAAAGCTCCTTACGATATTCATACATACGACGTGCGAGACGCAAACCACGATAGCTCGGGTGGATGAATACTTCAATGCCATACAAGATATTTCCTTTGGGATTATGCGTATTGAATGTTTCCTTCCCTGTCACTTGTGCATACGTATGATCGTTCTTTACTTTATCATAATCAACAATGATAGAAAGAGCACAACCAACTATTTTATCATCGACTACTGTAACAATCTGACCTTCCGGAAAAATCTTAATTAACTTCTGGATCTGCTCACGGGTCCAAAACACATCGCTACCATCTGAATAAACGCGGGTAAACGACTGAGATAACTGTACATAATCTTCTATTTGCAGATTGCGTATCTGCACTTTATTAATTTTTATCGGATGTTGTTCCATAACAATATGTGTTTTATAAAAGATAGTGCAAAGGTATAGCTATTCCTTTAATTGTGTTTTCAAACCAAGAAATAATTAACAATACTATCTATTTTATGCACTCTTTTTCTGCAAATTCCAAATGTGAAAAAGCACTCCTTCACCCACAAAATTCTTATTCACAGGTAATTCAGAAGAAAGATGAAGGGGTAGATAAAAAAATGTTTCTTATATATAGAGAATGCTGCTTAAACAGAAAGAGAAAAAAGCAGTGTTTTAAGAGAAGGAAAGCGGCGCTTTAAGTAGGCTAGAGCAATGCTTTAGCTGCGGAAAAGAGCTGCTTTTATTTGATTCTGCTTCTTCTATCCTCTTCTCTCTAGTCTGGAAAATTCTAAAGACAAAACAATTAGATTTTCCAAAGGATTTTTTCAAGCTAGAAACGGATATGAGAAGTCTTGGAATCAACTTTTGAATCATTTTCATATAGGATGCGTATATAAATACTATCTTTGCGAATATCAATCATAAATAAAAGAGTACCCCAAAAGGTAAAGAAAAGATATGAATTCCAACAAACTCTCCTATCAAGGACAAATCAAGACAATTCTTCATTATCTAAATTCCATGATACAAAAGAATTGGACAGGCAAAACTGCCGATGAGTTCAATCGCTTGATATCTATACCTGAATTAGCTAAAATGGCATGCATGTCTGTTCGTAATCTTCAGCTGATGTTTAAAGCTTACACTAGCGAAACATTACATCAATATATCATTCGTACACGCATGGAATATGCCCAGCAATTACTCAAAGATAATAAAAAAAGTATAGCTGAAATATATGAATATATTGGATTTGCTAACCAGTCAGCTTTAAATAATACACTTCAAAAAAAATACAATCTCACTCCTCGAGAACTACAAAAAAAATTATTGGAAACAAGTCATACTTATCCTTCATATATTTCTCCTTACCGCATAGTGAAATCAGAAACAATACCTGTTTTATTTTTATCTTATATTGGCAATTATGACACTTGTAGCACAGTTGCTTTTGAGACATACACTTGGGATTGCCTATATGAATATGCACAAGAAAACTCTTTATTACCTGATAAGGAAGATTATTGGGGGATAGCTTATGATGACACGGACATTACCTCATTAGAAAAATGCCGTTTCTACGCTTGTATAGCTATTCAAAAAGGAATAGGATCCAATCCCCCTCTTACTAGTCCAATAAAACACATGGATTTACCTCAAGGTACATACGCAGTTTATGTCCATCAAGGAGATTATGCATTGTTAGATGCCTTTTATGAGACAATATTGAAACAATTACCGCAATTTTATAGCTTAGGAGAAACTCCAATCCTGGAACATTACTTGAACTCTCCCACCGACACAGATGTGAAAGAGCTTCTTACTGAAGTTTGGATTCCAATCGTTAAATAATTTTGTATAAGGGCGATATTTCACCCTTATACAAAACTAGTAGCTATCATACCTGATATACACTTTCTATCAAAGACTTAGGACAATATCCGAGGATGTCAATAGAAATTTTCTCGGCTTCTTCTTTTGAGATGTTATCATTAACGATATAGTTCCTAAATACATTTTCCTTTTCTTTATATGCATAAGATGAAAGCAGCGGCCCTACGATCGTTCGTAATTGCAAGTTTTTAAAATCGTCACTTTGCTTGTCACTTAGACCAACACGTGTAGAATGCAAGATGGTTGATCTATTTTCTCTATCACGGCAATCTTCAACAGCTTCTTTTAAAACAGATTCTTTTTCCAAAGTATCATAATCTACATTCTTATCCTCAACAATAAATTTTAAAACGTTATTCGGTCCAAATTTAATTGTGCCATCATCAAACTTAGCGCTTCTAATTAGAATACCATAATATGCATTAGCATTATCAGATAAACAAATATCAATGCCTCCTCTTGTTCCACCTTTAAATTTTGAATTCTTTGTTATACCTGTGCGATGAACATAAAATCTTCCATAATTTTTTTTTTGCAGTTCATTTCCATGCACAAACTCATCATTAAATTTTGCATCTTTAAAATAAGCTTCTACTTCAATAGGGTAAATCCGTAGCCCATTACTTAGTTCAAACATATAGTTTGTGACTATTAACTTATTAATTACTTGAAGCTGTTTCTCTATCTCGTTAAAATCACTGCATTGCATTAAAACTGCAATTTCCTTTTTCAAAGTATCCATAATTATTATCATATTAATATTTCTTTGAGTAAAGATAATCTTTTTAGTAAAGAGTTGTACCGAATATATCAACTTTTTTACTTCTCACTTAGATGATATCAAATAGTCAACAACAGAGTCCCAATTCGGATACTGTTCCGAGCCAAATAAGATTAATTCACCACTAAAATTTTCAGCACCATTTTTGAGGCGATCATCTATCAAAAAGTCTCCTTTGTTCAAATTTTTATGATGACTAAGAATTAATCGTTTATAACCATCAGTACCTAACCATTTTCTCACCCATATTAGTTTATCTGACCAGGCAGAAGGATTATTCCAAGGTGCCGTGGAAAGAATATATACATCATAAAAACGTGCTAAATGATGGTAGGCATTAATTGCTCCTTCATACGGACCCATTCTTGCAAAAATATCAGGTACCTCATCATATCGTCCTTCATATTCTCTCTTTTCGTATTCACTCAACTTGTTAATACCTGATTGAAAATCAACTAGAACATTATCCATATCAATATAAAGGATAGGTTTGGAAGTCGATAATGTTGATATCATAATATTTAAAATTTTGGATTAAATGATTTTTTTTGCAATAATAGCCATTCTTTTGAACAGATAAAAAAAGCAGGTTCTTTAGTATATTGGTAATTAGAATACCATTCACCTCGCAAACTAAATAAATAGCGCCTAATAGACAACCAATTCGGAAATCGTTTTGTACCAAAAACAATTAGATTAACCTCATATATTCCAATGCATTCATTATTTTCTTTCTGCAATAAGCGTCCATTCCATTCCCAATAGCCTGATGATAAATCTCTAAAATCGAAGCAGCTAGAATTTAATAAATCTCGAATTCTATTTTCTCTTGTTTCCAAAGCCTTCACTAAAAGAGATTCCTCTATATATATCACAAAGCTAGGATAAGGATTAATCATACTCATTTCTTTACTTGATTTTGCTTTCTTAATTCTTCAATGATCTTTTTTTGATTACTCGTAATTTTACTGCTACCATTTATCCATCGGTTAAGCTTTACACCAATCTAAAATAATATTACAAACCCAATAATTAATTCCATATTTTTCTACTTTTTAAATTATATTTGAAAATAAACTAGATACATAATTACTCATAGTCCAAGACAAACAATTCAACGCACCTCCCCATCTCTCTACAATCGGAGCTATATTAACTTGGTAAATTCGTCCCTCATAGAAAGGATATAACTTTTTTATCTGTTCTAAAGCCTCTCCATCTGTAGGTAATCCAAGTCCGGGGACAATGATTATATCACGTGTCTGAAGCATATTTATGTATGCCCAACTATTCTCATAATACTTACTAAGTTTTAAATCCACAACTACAAAAATGTCATTCAATCTACGTCTCATCTCCCGTTCTATCTTTTGAGGATATACTTTCAAGTTGACCAAAATCTTACCATCGCCAATATTGTGAACAATCCCATCTGTATGACCACAGATATCGTATCTATCCCATGGTAGAAATATAATATCTGCTCCATGAAAGTTTGCCTTTAATATTGCCAGTACTTCTCCCTGATCGATCTGCGAATTTTCTTGGAACACTTTTTCTGTCATGATAATAATTGGTTTCCGCTTTCTTATACATGATCCCATCCACTTAGAATTTCCCTCACACACAACAACATTCCCTCCATCAACTATAAGTGGCGATTGAATAATATCCATCTTGCTACTCATGGTTTTAAGTACGGGAACAATATTAGTTTTATACTGTGGTTTATCCGTCAAATAATCAGGTTCATAGCGGAATTGAATATAAGTATTAGCTCCCCACTGTATTGGCATATAATCTCGGCACCAATAATCTTTAGTGTGCATCAAAGTCCTATGTGCTATATGATGGCGAGAAAGAATATTAGATAATTCTTCATAAACTTTAGGGTAGTGACGTACAAAAAGGTTCGAGAAATAAACGGTATCTTTATATTGCTCTGTTATCATACTTCAATTTTTATAACGCAAAGATAAGCGTATCATTGGAGAACATATTTACTCAAAAATGCAAAAACATTAATTGTAACACCAACGATAAAACAATTAATGCAAAATAAAAGATTGATTTACTGAATGATATGTATATAAACAATTATGACACCATACCATTGGTACGATGTCATAATCTCAACAGAATCATGTCAGGAGGCCGAAGTCATAATGACATGATGAAATTACACTAACCTAATTTATTTGTCTTTCTTCCAAAGTTTGCTCATATCTTCCAGTGTCTTGCCCTTCGTTTCAGGTACCCAACGCCAAACGAAGATGGCAGCAGCTACGCAGATAATGCCATATAAACTATACGCAAACATCGGGCTGAAATCGTACAATGCCGGGAAAGTAGAAGATACAATATAGTTGAATATCCATTGGAAAGCTACGGCGATTGCCACTGCTTTACCACGGATGGTATTTGGGAAGATTTCCGAGATCAACACCCAGCAAATCGGTCCCCAGGACATCATGAAAAATGCTGCATATACAATCACTGAAAGTACCGGAAGGATACCCTTTATTGCCATGCTGTCACACATTGCTACTGCAAATGCACCAACAGCCATACCAATAGAACCGATTATCAACAACGGTTTACGTCCGAAACGGTCTACAGTGAAGATAGCAACCAGTGTAAAGATAATGTTTACAATACCCATAATCACAGTTTGCATCATGCCACCTCCTTCTGCACCTGCATTTTCAAAAATACGAGGAGCATAATATAGTACCGCATTAATACCGATAGCTTGCTGGAATACAGAAAGCAAAATACCGATCACAATTACTGCCACTCCATAAGTAAAGATTTTCTCCGTCTTCTCATGAGCAGTAGCTTTAATATCATTAAGGATTTCCTGTGCTTTTGTCTTACCATTGATCTTTTCCAGAATTGAGTAAGCCTTTTCATCCTGCTGTATCAATACAAGATAACGTGGGGTCTTCGGAACAAAGAACAACAACAGGCCAAAGAAAGCGGCAGGGAAAGCTTCCGAACCAAACATGTAACGCCATCCTTCATACACAGTCCACATATCAGATTCAGAACTAACAGACAGTACACCGGCCGCATCTTTCAAAATAACAGGATTCTGATGACCGCCCATAATCAGGAAATTCACGAAGTACACTACCAACATACCAAAGATGATAGCAAACTGGTTACATGATACAAGCGTTCCACGAATATTGGAAGGGGCTATTTCAGCAATATACATCGGACAGACGGCAGAAGCCAGTCCTACTCCGATACCACCCAAAACACGATACAGATTAAAAGCAATCAGCAAATCCATGTTCGGCTTTCCATATTCGAAAAATAAGAATTCCGGATAATAGGAACCTAATGCTGAAAGGAAAAAGAGTACGGCAGCAAGCCTTAAGGAATTACGACGTCCCAAACGGGAAGCAAATATACCGGAGATCGCACCACCCAGTACACAGCCAATTAATGCACTGGAAGAAGTGATTCCATGCATTACTTTATTATATTGAAAATCAGAGGCCGAAAGGAAAAATGCCTCCAAACCTTTCTCTGCGCCCGAAATAACGGCTGTATCGTATCCGAAAAGCAGTCCTCCCAAAATGGCGACAGAGGTGATCGAATATAGGTAGAGTTTACTACCCTCGTTCGTTGTATTAATCATGGTTATAAGTAGATAAAGTAGTGTTGTAGTAGTTGGAAATCTCACCACAGAGTGACACAGAGTTTCACAGAGAAATACAATATTAAATGAAAATGAACTCTGCGAGACCCTGTGCTACTCTGTGGTGAATTAATTATTAGCAATACATATTCAGAATTGCTTCATAAAGTTCTTGTTTACCGCTAGTCTGCTTCGGTTCGCCGTTTGCTTTAGCATAAGCAACTACGTCTTCCAAAGTCAACTTGCCATCTTCAAATTCCTTACCTTTACCAGCATCGAATGAAGCGTAACGGTCAGACAACATTTTCTTATATGGAGATTCGTTCAACAGAGCAGCTGCACTTTCCAATGCACGAGCCATAGCATCCATACCTGCGATATGAGCGATGAAGATATCTTCCAGGTCAGTAGAGTTACGACGAGTTTTAGCGTCGAAGTTTGTTCCACCGTTACCCAAGCCACCATTACGGATAATTTGCATCATAGCTTGTGTCAGTTCGTAGTTATCAATCGGGAACTGGTCTGTATCCCAACCATTCTGATAATCACCACGGTTAGCGTCGATAGAGCCCAACATACCGTTGTCTACTGCTACTGCCAATTCGTGTTCGAAAGTATGGCCAGCCAAGGTTGCATGGTTTACTTCAATATTCACTTTGAAATCTTTATCCAAGCCATGAGCTTTCAGGAAGCCGATTACAGTTTCTGTATCTACATCATACTGGTGTTTAGTTGGTTCCATCGGTTTCGGTTCGATCAGGAAAGTACCTTTGAAGCCACGAGCACGAGCATAATCACGAGCCATAGTCAGCATTTTTGCCAAGTGTTCTTTTTCACGTTTCTGATCTGTATTCAGAAGAGACATATAGCCTTCACGGCCACCCCAGAATACATAGTTCTGGCCACCCAGTTCGATCGTTGCGTCGATTGCATTCTTGATCTGAACAGCAGCACGAGCTACTACGTCAAAATCAGGATTAGTAGCAGCACCGTTCATATAACGTGCATGACCAAATACGTTGGCAGTACCCCACAACAGTTTGATGCCTGTTTCAGCTTGTTTCTGTTTTGCATAAGCTACGATTTCTTTCAGATTAGCTTCGTATTCTTCGATGCTTGCACCTTCAGAAACCAAGTCTACATCGTGGAAACAGTAGTACTCGATACCCATTTTCTGCATGAATTCGAAACCTGCATCCATTTTATCTTTTGCAGCTTGTATAGCGTCAGCATTACTATTCCAAGGGAATTGTTTTGTTCCGCCACCGAATTGGTCACCGCCTTCAGCACACAAAGTATGCCACCATGCCATAGAAAATCTCAACCAATCTTTCATCTTCTTACCGTTGATTACCTTTTCAGCATCGTAGTAACGGAATGCCATCGGATTCTTACTATCTTTACCTTCGAACTTAATCTTTTCAATTCCCGGGAAAAATTCTTTTGTTGCCATAATTCTTTTATTTTTAAATGGTTATTATTTAGATTGTTAATTATTTATCTGAAGAAAGAGCCGGAGCCGGTATGTTACCAGTCATCGACTTTTCAAGGCGGTATTTCCATTTTGCATAGGCATCAGCATATTCCTGACGTTTCGCCACATTAGGCTCGATCACATCCAGTTTGTCAAGCGTAGCAAATGCTTCATTGTTATCTTTATAGATGCCTGCACCGATACCTGCACCTTTCGCGGCTCCTACTGAACCGTCTGTATCATAAAGCTCGATAGTGGCTCCTGTAACTCCCGCCAACGTATCGCGGAAGATAGAACTCAAGAACATATTAGCGTGTCCGGCATGGATCATCTTTACGGGAATTCCCATCTGCTCCATGATATCAATGCCATATTTAAAAGAGAATACGATACCTTCTTGAGCGGCACGAATTATGTGGTGTTTGCCATGTGCATTGAAGTCCAGTCCACGGATGCTGCAACCGATTTCTTTATTGTTCAGCATGCGTTCGGCACCGTTACCAAAAGGTAGAATACTGATTCCCGCACTACCGATAGGAGCTTTGGAAGCCAACACATTCATTTCATTATAAGATATTCCTTCGGGAGCAATGTTGCGTTTTACCCATGAATTAAGAATACCTGTTCCGTTGATGCAAAGCAATACTCCCAGACGTGTCTGGTCTATTGTATGATTGACATGGGCAAAGGTATTGACACGTGACTGCGGATCATAGTTCACTTCACCGTTCACACCATAAACCACTCCTGATGTTCCCGCCGTAGAAGCAATTTCGCCCGGGTTGAACACGTTCAGAGAGAGAGCATTGTTAGGCTGGTCACCTGCACGATAAGTAATGGGTGTTCCTTCTTTCAATCCAAGTTCTTTGGCAGTCATTGCACTGACGCGTCCTTGTTCTGCGAAAGTCGGTTTAATATCTGCAATCAAAGAAGAGTCGAATCCGTAATAATCCATCAGAAAATCAGCCACCCGGTTGTTCTTAAAATCCCAGAACATACCTTCCGAAAGTCCGGAAACGGTTGTGCAAATCTCTCCACTCAACTTCATGGCAATATAATCACCCGGCAACATTATCTTGTAAATCTGCTCATAGATGGCAGGTTCGTTTTCTTTAATCCATGCCAACTTGGAAGCTGTAAAGTTTCCCGGTGAGTTCAACAAATGAGAAAGACATCTCTCCTCTCCGATTGTTTCAAATGCTTTCTGACCGTATGGCACAGCACGGGAGTCACACCAGATAATAGCAGGACGCAATACACGCTGACTCTTATCGACACATACCAATCCGTGCATCTGATAAGAGATACCGATGGCTTTTATTTCAGCAGCACTCACTCCGGATTCGGTCATAATAGCCTGTGTAGCCAACTTTAAGTTTTCCCACCAACTTTCCGGATCTTGTTCCGCCCATCCGGGATTCACTGCAATAATATTCGCTTCTGTTTTCGGAAAAAATGCCGATGATACACATTTGCCTGTTTCAGCATTCACCAAACTCGCTTTTACAGACGAGCTACCTATGTCATAACCTAATAGAAACATAATTTTATTTACGATTAAACGATTTACTATTTACGATTTAACGCTCAATGTCCGATAATTAATGCTATAACATTCAACGCCTAATACTTAATACCTAATACTTGATACTTAATACTTGAATAAGGTCTACCTTCTCACCTTATTATATATCTTCTTATCAAATTTATAATAACGGGCAGCACGGTGAGCCACTCCTTGTTGTTTTTCTTCCAGAGGAACTACATATTCCATCATGGCTATTTTCTTATGGAAGTTGCGTACATCCACAGCTTTGTCGTATACTAATTCAAAAAGGGTTCTTAATTGTGCAGCTGTAAATTTGCGCGGAAGCAGTTCGAACAACATGGAAGGATTAAATTCTACAAACTGACGAATATAAGTCATAGCTTCCTTAATAATCAGATTATGGTCGAAAGCCAATGTTTTCACATCTTTCAAAGCAATCCAACAAGCCTGATGATCGTCCAGATTCTTATCCAGTGTGCGGTCAATCTTCACCATCGACAGATACGCAATAGTTACAATGCGTTCCACTCTTGACTGCATAGCTCTTTCCAGCCAACGTACATCTTTCGGATTACTTGTCCTGTTTTTAGAACCGAATGCTTTAAACTGCATCAGATTCACATTTTTAAGTCCTGTCAGTTCATACAAAACTCGTTGCGCTGCTTCATCCAGGTCTTCATCCATATATATAAGACTTCCGGGAAGTTTCATATCGTGATATACTTCTCCATTATCTTCACCTGCACGTTTTACAAGCAACACTTTCAGTTGTTCTCCGTCAAAACCAATCACTACACAGTCCACTGATATATGATTGTTTGCTAAAGGTGTATTTTTCTGTAAATTTTGCATATCCATTTCTTTAATACGGTGCAAATATAGAGGCTAAAACTCATCAAAACAATAATAAGAACCATGCTATAAAACATTGTTTTTCACATAAATACATATCATACATTCTACAATATGAATAGTTAGTGTTATCTTACGAATTACAATATGTATTTTAGTATTTCCGCGAGTGAGTAATTGTACAAAGTACAAAAACTAGATGGACGCTTTATTATCAGTACTTTTCATATCATCTTCATCAGATACCGGCAAAGGTACTTATTGTATTTTAAACGATATGTCATTTTGTACCTTATCGTTTTTTATTCTATCTTTGTCGGGTATATATTAAAAAAACTAAAATGGAACGTCATCCAGTCATTTTATCCATTGCCGGCTCCGATTGTTCGGGAGGCGCAGGTATTCAGGCAGACATAAAAACAATCTCCGCTCTAGGTGGCTATGCGGCATCGGCTATTACTGCCATCACCATACAAAATACACTGGGAGTACGTGCCGTACAGTCTATCGCCCCTGATATTGTTCGTGGACAAATAGAAGCAGTGATGGACGACCTGCAACCGGTTGCCATCAAAATAGGAATGGTAAATGATATTCAGATTGTTCGTGTGATTTCCGACTGTTTACAAAAATATTCACCTGCATACGTCGTCTACGATCCAGTAATGGTGTCTACCAGCGGAAAGAAACTCATGACAGATGAAGCTATAGAAGAAATAAAAAAAGAACTTTTGCCGCTTGTGACATTAATCACTCCCAACATCGACGAAGCGAAGGTGCTTACAGGCAAAAGTATTCACAACATTCAGGACATGCAGGCGGCTGCCAAAATGCTAACGGACGATTATCATACTAGCATCTTGTTAAAAGGCGGACATCTGGAGGGAGACAATATGTGCGACCTTTTGCACACGTCCGAATCTATCTACCATATATATGAGGAGAAAAAGATAGAAAGCCATAACCTGCATGGAACGGGGTGTACCCTCTCCTCTGCCATTGCTACTTACCTGGCCAAAGGATACCCCATGAGAGAATCCATCCAGCACGCTAAAACGTATATCACGCAAGCTATTATCGCAGGAAAAGAATTGAATGTCGGACACGGCAACGGCCCTTTATGGCATTTTCCGGACTCCGTTGCACAAATGTGTACATTTTGTGCGGTTGTATCATAAAAATACGTAACTTTGCACCCGCAATTAAAAATCAATTAAATAATAAAAATATGAAAGCATTTGTATTTCCCGGTCAAGGCGCTCAATTTGTAGGAATGGGTAAAGACCTGTATGAAAACTCAGCTTTAGCAAAAGAATTGTTTGAAAAAGCAAATGATATCCTCGGATATCGCATTACAGATATCATGTTCGATGGCACAGATGAAGACCTCCGTCAGACAAAGGTTACCCAACCTGCCGTATTCCTTCATTCTGTTATCTCCGCTCTTTGCATGGGCGATGATTTCAAACCGGAAATGACAGCCGGCCACTCACTCGGTGAGTTCTCTGCATTGGTAGCTGCCGGTGCATTGAGTTTTGAAGATGGACTGAAACTTGTTTATGCTCGTGCAATGGCTATGCAGAAAGCTTGTGAAGTTACTCCTTCCACAATGGCCGCCATTATTGCATTACCTGATGAGAAAGTAGAAGAAATCTGCGCAGCAGTAAATGCCGAAGGTGAAGTTTGCGTACCGGCTAACTACAACTGCCCGGGACAAATCGTTATCTCCGGTTCTGTACCAGGTATCGAAAAAGCTTGCGAACTGATGAAAGCTGCCGGAGCTAAACGTGCCCTTCCGCTGAAAGTAGGTGGTGCTTTCCATTCTCCATTGATGGACCCTGCTAAAGTTGAGTTGGAAGCTGCTATCAAGGCTACGGAAATTCATACTCCTAAATGTCCGGTATATCAGAATGTAGACGCACTTCCTCACACTGATCCTGCAGAAATCAAAAAGAACCTGGTTGCCCAGCTGACTGCTTCCGTACGCTGGACACAGTCTGTTAAGAATATGGTTGCCGACGGTGCTACTGATTTTACAGAATGTGGCCCGGGTGCAGTACTTCAAGGACTGATTAAGAAAATTGACGGTACTGTCAACGCTCACGGTATTGCATAAGCATCCGTAAGAAAGAGTTTATCTTTAAATATATGAAGCGTGTTGGTAACTATTGCCAACACGCTTTTTTATATTAAGCCTATTCATAGCATACGGACTAACATGTTGTATAACACCCCGTTACTTTTCTTTTCCGGCAAACTTTCCGTATCTTGCTATTGTTTTTATTACAGGAATCATTTACTCAAATTTATGAGCCATGAAAATACATGAATATCAAGCGAAAGAGATTTTCTCCAAGTACGGAATACCTGTCGAGAGGCACACTTTATGCCGTACAGCCGCAGGTGTCATAGCCGCTTACCGGAGGATGGGAACAGACAGAGTGGTTATAAAAGCACAGGTATTAACCGGAGGACGGGGAAAAGCCGGAGGAGTGAAACTGGTAAATAATACGGAAGACGCTTATCAGGAAGCTAAGAATATTCTCGGAATGAGTATTAAAGGTCTTCCGGTCAATCAAGTACTGGTTAGTGAGGCGGTAGATATTGCTGCCGAATATTATGTCAGTTACACCATCGACCGGAATACACGTTCTGTCGTTCTGATGATGAGTGCATCCGGTGGTATGGATATCGAAGAGGTAGCCCGTCAAACACCGGAAAAAATCATCCGATATTCAATCCATCCATTTATTGGTCTTCCCGACTATCTGGCAAGGCGTTTTGCTTTCTCCCTCTTTCCTCAAATGGAGCAGGCGGGTAAAATGGCGGCCATCCTTCAGGAACTTTATAAGATCTTCATGGAAAATGATGCATCATTAGTAGAAGTAAATCCGCTGGCACTAACCAAGAAAGGTACGTTGATGGCTATTGACGCAAAGATTGTTTTTGATGACAATGCGCTCTATCGCCATCCGGAGGTACATGCTTTATTTGATCCGACGGAGGAAGAAAAAATAGAAGCAGACGCTAAGGATAAAGGATTCAGCTATGTCCACATGGATGGTAACATCGGCTGTATGGTAAATGGTGCCGGACTCGCTATGGCTACTATGGACATGATTAAACTTTATGGAGGTCAGCCAGCCAATTTTCTCGACATTGGTGGTAGTTCCAATCCTGTCAAGGTAATTGAAGCCATGAAACTTTTATTGCAGGATGAAAAAGTGAAAGTGGTCCTGATTAATATTTTCGGAGGAATCACCCGCTGTGATGATGTAGCAATGGGGCTTCTTCAAGCATTCGAGCAGATAAACAGTAATGTACCTGTTATCGTACGGCTTACAGGCACTAATGAGCATATCGGACGGGAACTGTTACGGAATTACAGCCGTTTCCAAATAGCCACAACGATGAAAGAAGCTGCCCTTATGGCTCTGAAAGCGTAATAAGTACCCAAATCATTAATAAATAAAGCAATTATGAGCATATTAATAGATAAATCCACCCGCCTGATTGTACAGGGAATTACTGGGAGAGACGGACTTTTCCATGCCAAGAAGATGAAAGAATACGGAACCCATGTTGTTGGAGGAACTTCTCCGGGCAAAGGAGGAACAGATGTAGACGGCATCCCCGTATTCAACACTATGTATAACGCGGTTGAACAAACGAAAGCCAATACTTCTATCATTTTTGTTCCGGCACGTTTTGCGGCAGATGCCATTATGGAGGCAGCAGATGCGGGCATCCGGTTAATTGCCTGCATTGCTGAAGGAATCCCCACGCTGGATGTGATTAAGGCGCACCAGTTTGTCGAACAAAAAGGTGCTATGCTGATCGGCCCCAACTGTCCGGGACTGATCTCTCCGGGAAAAAGCATGATAGGCATTTTACCGGAACAGGTCTTTTTAGAAGGAAATGTCGGAGTTATCAGCCGTAGCGGAACACTTACTTACGAAATTGTGTATCACTTAACGGCGAATGGCATGGGACAATCCACTGCTATCGGCATCGGAGGTGATCCTGTTGTAGGTCTTCATTTCCGTCAACTGCTGGAGATGTTTCAAAATGATTCGGAAACAGAAGCGATCGTCCTGATTGGAGAGATTGGAGGAAACGCAGAAGAACAAGCGGCTGAATATATCCGCAATAATGTAACCAAACCTGTAGTGGCATTTATTGCGGGGCAATCAGCTCCTCCGGGGAAGCAGATGGGACATGCAGGAGCTATCATTTCAGGAAGTTCCGGTTCGGCAAAAGAGAAGATTGAATCTTTAAAAGCTGCCGGTATCCGGGTGGCACAAGAGCCTTCGGATATACCGAAGCTATTGAAAAGATAAAATCCAAAAGAGAAATAAAAGACAAAAGTAGTCATATCATAATAGATGCAGATTCACTCCCTCAAATAAGTAATTACATACTTATCGTTTAGAGTAAATCTGCATTTATTTTACATACCTTTCTTTATACCTAATTTTATAAGAAGAGCATTCATAGGATATGCACAGAAGAAGCCGAAAAGCATAGCTAACTGCATCATAAACCAGAACATCCATGTGTCTTTGGGTAACGGTTCATTGATGAACAATACAAAATAGACAATCGCCATCCAGCCATACATTCCGACCTGCCAGGATAAAAGAGAAAAGAAATCCGCTTTGAAAGCACGAGCCAAGGCATTACCTACCGATATTTTTTCCATCTCCCTAATAGCATAGAATTGGAAATAAACACCAATCATCAAAGCCAGGATAAAGTCAAGTACCCAATTACCAAAGAGCTGACTTCCTGCCACAGTTACAGGAACATAGTTTGTAAACCACTCTCCTATGATATCTGCCAATGTACATCCTGCACCACAATGAAGCGCTGACAAAGCTACCGATTGCCAATAAGGACGTTGCATTCCTTGCATCGACATTTCTCCCGGCATGGCCATATCCATCGCCATATTATCTTTCATACCGGACATATCCATTCCCTTCATATCAGACATATCCATTTTCATCCCATCATCCTCAACTTTCATCGAACCACTCCGTCCAAACTTATTATACGCCCATAAAGCTAAATAACTTCCCCATAATGCAGATAATATCCAGACTGCATTCATTATCTTCATTGATTGCGGACGATGTGTCAGGTCTATGGCAATATGTACTGCAATTCCGATACCTGAACATACTAAGAAAACGGCTATTAAATTGAGCATGACTGTATGTTTTTTGTAAGCACTCACTGTATGGCTCTTGTCCCAACCTCTAATCTCTTTTACCTTTGTGTCGAACTTAAAAATCGACAACA
>NZ_JADMOU010000028.1:39551-75855 GCF_015558905.1 Bacteroides sp. D55t1_190419_B8 | reverse complement strand
CGGATTAATAAAAAAAATAGAGAGCAGGATCCCGAAACTCATACAGAAGTAAAGCACGCAAAAGCGCTGTTTTCGTTCCAGATGAGCAAACCAGTGCAACTGGTCACTGAACAATGTCATCAAATCATTTTTCATCACCGTCCTTCTTTTGAGAGTTATCACCTACTTTGGTACCACCACGCTCAATGGCGAGCTTGCGGATGGAACGGGCCAACTTGCTATTCTTGCGAAATGCAAGGGAGTGGGAGACCATTTCCCGGGAACAACCCAGCAAACCGGCTATTTTACCCACCTCACTGTATTCTACGACTATTCGTTCTTTCATAATTCACTGATATTTAATTATTATAGCGGGCAGTCGCGGACTCGAACCGCGGACCATGACCTCTCCCTTACAGGAGTTTGGTATGTTCTACCAACTGAACTAACCGCCCAGAAAACTTATCGAAGTTCTTGTATTGCATCCTCCGGGACACATATCACAGTCCAAACCTGACCATCTTTCATATAATCGACATTATATTCACGACCGAAAGTACAAATGTTGTAATCCCAATCACGGATTATACCATCAATAATCTCACCGTTTCTCTTGGTGATTCTCACACTTTGTCCCTTTTTAAATTTTGCTTCCATTCTGTCCTCGTTTTAAAGTATATTAATATCAATCACATCCAGCACATTACTCGTTCTCAGACTACTCACAACCAAAGTGGCTAAAACGATGCTGTTTTCTGCCATCCACTTCTTCGCCTGCCTAACAGCCACTTCCTTATTGTAGCCATCCGGAATAAAGGCTCCCAGGTCATTATAATTCCCATCTGTCAATTCAAAATAGTACCGTTTCATAACTTTCTATTTAACCTCTTCTATAGTTGGGGCAACCCGGTAATCAAAACAGGAACGGCAATAAGCCAACCCGCACTCGTTCTCACAGACCACGATACCGGTCAACGCATCAATCTGGTAGGCGAAAATATTTTCGTCATCATTCAACTCTTTAAGGGTGGCAGCAAACAGGTCCATTTCTGCCCAGTCAACGGTTACTTTCAATGCTTTCATTTTCTTCTTTTCATATTTCTCATTGCCACCTCAAGCCTTTTTTGTAGCTTTGGGGCGGTGTTCACACTTTGAACACGCTGCAAACATAGTATTTTACTGCGAAAGTCGCAAGATTTTGCGCATTAAAATGCGATTAATTTAGCAAAATAATGCGATTATGGAGAAAAAGTCGGCTATTTCAGAAAGAATACAGATGTTAATCACAGAATTTTGTGATGGAAAGAACTTACCTTTTGCGAAGGCTATTGGGGTAAATGAGTCTAATATTAGAAGTTACATAGCTGGTACGCAACCAAGGTTCGATGTATTAGCTGCTATCGCCGACAAATTCGCAATAAACTGCGAATGGCTTTTAACGGGTAGGGGAGAGATGACAAAAACGAACCAGCCAACATCAACAGAATATACACAAACAAGCTGTGTTTCTAAAAATAAAGATAGAGAAATATTCGATAACAGCCAAAGTCTTCCCCCTGAAATATTCGATAAACTTCTATCTACTATAAAAGAACAGCAGATGACAATAAAAGAACAGGCAGAAGAAATAGGAATACTCAAACAAACAATCGTGCAACTCAAACAGGAAAGTGCGGGGCGTGTTTCGGATGCAAGGAGTTCAACACTTGCAGGTGTCGGATAAAACGAGTTTTATGGGGTAAAGGGGGCAAAACATAGTAAGATATTGGTTTTTAGAGCAATAAACTAAAATATAGGGGAGTAAATAAATATTATCAATGTATTGTTTACTCCCTCAAATAGTTTAAAAACAAACAAAAATAAGCCCTATTTATATTGTATAGATAGGCAAATCGCAAAAAAATAAGCCCAAAATGAATAACCAAATGAATAACCAATCAAAACATTTCGTTTTTGTAATAGCCTAAATGAATAACCAAATGAATAAGCAAGTGAATAACCTTTCCATTTTTTAAGGCGTTCAAAACGTTCAAACGGATAAATACAGCTTTCCATCATAGTTTGACACTTATAAGGGCACAAAAAAAGCCGCAAAAGCGGCTTTTAATACGTTCTAAGGCATTTTTATCCCTTTCTGGTACATGTTATCAAGCGAGACTGAATAATCATTGCACGTTTCGTGTATTTGGCAATGTCATCAACCAGTCCAGCATGTAAAAGACTACTCTTAGTGATTCCGACCTGTTTCTCCGTCAGAGTTTCAAAAATGGCCGATATACTACCAAAATAGATATTCTTTTTCTCAAAAATCAAATGTACATGGATAACTTTACTCATGATATACGGTATTTATTTCACTGCAAATATACCAAATATCAGCTATATGGAATAATTTCAATAAATAAAAATAGGAGAGAAGCGAAGCACTCCCCTACTCCACCTTGCATAAATTACACCATTTGGCTATCTTTGTATATGGAAGTATGGCCTGGGCAAAGCATCGGAGTAAAATAACACCATACTGCCCGAATTCTCCCCTACTCTACTCCTAATGTAAAGAGATTCATTTGAACGGCGTTCAAACAAGGTTCAAATGTAAGCTCAATGTAAAGCGATGTAAACGCGTCGTTTTTCCACCCAGTTCACTCCTACCCTAACCTAACACTCTGAAAACCAAAACAATCAACTCTTTTCAGACCGACCAAACTTTGACACGCATCGTTTCTCCCCCCTTAAAAGTATCATCCGTAATAGCGGAGCCAGCTACGTGAATATTACTACAAAAGCAGGAGGAGAATCTCTCCAGCCGGTGATTTTACAAATACAGCAAATGGCAACTAATATATTAGATGTGATTTTTCCTTATGTATTGAAGGATATTACATTTGAGAAAAATGGAATTGTCACTGCCAGCTATACTACGAGCCCTGTAGACATGAATGAAATTATGGAAGTTGCCAATTCGGGCAAAACTGACGCTGAATTCAAAAGTCTGATCAACAAACGCACTTATGAGTCATCTCCCAAAGGATTGGCCTACTGGAATCAAACAGGCAACAAAGCATTTGTCGTACAACTAAATATCCCTGCCATTGTGTCTCTCATAGCACAAAACAACGGAAAGCAAATTGACTATCAGCTTATCGCAGGAATCAGTGAAGCACTTCTAAAATCTGACCCGGCACGTTTAAAATTAACGTTAAGTGCCATCAATATGATTTTAAACAATGAAATAATCACCTATATTCTTCAATTGGATGATGATACTTTTGCAACTCTGCTCACATGGATGAAAGACGGAATACCAATGGGCATCAACTCAACAAAAGAACATACTTATATCTATTTCAACAAAGAAACTCTCATGCCGTTCATCAGCATCATCGGTAGTTTGCTGGAAACAAATTTAATTGAAGTTGCAGCCCTTTTCGATAAAATGGAAATCGGTATTGACCTCACAGCTAAGAAATAATTCATTTTAATTATCTAATATAAAAGAACAATGAAAAAAATATCTATCCTATTAATAAGCTGCCTTGCCGTAGCGTCTGCATTTTTAACTTCTTGTGATAATGATCACTACGGACCAGAGCCTATAGATGTAACAGCCAATTATTCAAATAAACTATCAAACCCCAATCCGAATCTAATTCTTACCTATAATGGTGAAACAATGATCGGAAAATCAGTAGACTTTAGCACTGTAACAGGAGAAACCGCTATTATTAACTTATATGATATTTTACCAGGAGAAAAAGAAGTAAAAATTATGTCTATCCCCCTTTCTGGAGATGGGCAAGGATATTCTTTTTCAGGAAATAGTATGGGAAATGAGACTTTAAGCTCTTTTAGATACGAAGGACGCGTAATAAAAGGACAGTTAACATTAAATATATCCAATATCAAAATGGGCAATGCAGAATTATGGGCAAATACTTATAAACTACCCACAGTTATTAATGGTATCAAAACGATTGTAGTTGGAGACATGTGGGGAGAAGAATATACATGGCAAGATGTTGACGGACAAGTACTAAATGCATCATGCTATTTTTATGCAGACATAGAAGCTTCAGAAAGTGGAGCCACAACTCAAACATGGGGTAGTGCTATTCAAAACATATTAAGTTATATTTTGCCACAAGTTCTACAAGAAATTACTTTAGGAGCGGACGGGAATGTAACGGCTTCTTATTCAAATGAACCATTGACAGGAGTAGACATGGATATCATTTTTGGATTTCTAGAAAATCCATTAACACAGGATATGATTACTCCTAACATTGTTAACCGTAATTATATTCCATCTCCAAAAGGATTTGCTAATTGGTTCCAAAAAGACGGTAAGTTAATATTAAAATTAAACTTAGCTAATATTATTGCCTCAGTATCCAGCGGCAATCAATATATGGATGTCAATATAACCAATGCTATCATTGAAGCTATATCCCAAATGGATGCTATGAAAGTGAAAGAATTGCTAACCACGCTCAATCAAAGTCTAAAAAATGAAACACTTGGATTCCTGCTCAATGTCAATGACACTTCTTTCAAAGCTATTTTCAATTGGTTAACTACCGGAATCCCGATGCAAGTTATTTCAAAAGATGGACATACTTTTATTTACTTAGACAAAGAAGGTTTTACTCCCATAGCCAAATTACTACCAGATCTTAGTCCGCTAATAGTCAGTCTGCTTCCAGAAGATATGCAATCACTGGGAGGAATCATCTCTATATTTTTGAACGGTATATCAGACGCTTTTCTATCACCTGAAAAAATAGAATTTGGTTTGGAAATTGTTCCAAATAAATAAAACAAAAAACAATGAAGAAATTATATATCCTAACAATCCTGTTATGCCTTACCGGTTTCGGAAGCATCTTTGCCCAAACCCTGAAAGGACATATATATGATGCCAAGACCAATGAGCCATTGGTCGGAGCCACCGTCACCTACAAACTTCATGGTAATCAGGGAGTAGTATCCAACATTAACGGAGAATATGAAATCAAACTTCCCGAAGGTGGAGTTGACCTTGTATTCAGCTATGTTGGCTATGATGATGTCTTGATGCCCATCGTTATCAACAAGCGTGAAGTAGTCACCAAAGACGTTTACATGAAAGAAAGCACCAAGCTGCTGGAAGAAGTCGTAGTCAGTGCCGGACGCTTTGAACAGAAGTTGAGTGATGTCACTGTCTCCATGGACGTTGTTAAATCCGGAGATATTGCCCGTCAGGCACCCACGGATATTTCTTCCACTCTCCGCACACTTCCCGGTGTAGACATTGTAGACAAACAACCTTCTATGCGCGGAGGTAGCGGATGGACTTACGGAGTAGGTGCACGCAGCCAAATTCTTGTGGACGGAATGAGCACACTGAATCCGAAAACAGGAGAAATCAACTGGAACACTGTTCCTTTAGAGAACGTAGAACAGGTGGAAGTGATTAAAGGAGCATCTTCCGTACTATATGGCTCATCAGCTTTGAATGGTATTATCAATATCCGTACCGCACGTCCGGGACTGACACCGAAAACACGATTCAGCGCCTATATCGGTGTATATGGTGATGCGGAAAACGACGAATACCAATGGAGCGACAAGAGTTTCTGGAAAGATGATAAATATTCTGTTAAACCGATCCTGCGCGGAAGTCTTCTTAGCGGTATACGGAATCCTATTTACGAAGGATTCGACCTCTCCCATTCCCGCCGTATCGGTAATTTCGATGTCAGCGGAGGAATCAATCTTTTCACTGATGAAGGATACCGCCAACAGGGATACAACAAACGTTTCCGTATGGGAGGGAGCCTCACTTATCATCAGCCCGATATGGGAATGAAACTGTTGAACTATGGTTTCAATGTCGATTTCCTTTCCAATCAATACGGCGACTTCTTCATCTGGCGTTCACCAACGGAAGTGTACAAACCGTCTCCTTTCACCAACATGGGACGTGAAGAGAATAATTTCCATATCGATCCGTTCATCAACTATGTGAATCCGGAAAACGGTACGTCACATAAGATTAAAGGACGTTTCTATTACAGCGCCGACAATATCGTACGCCCTACCCAAGGAACTTCCATCACTGATATTCTGGGAAATATGGGAACTGATGCCAAAACGATACAGAATATAGCCGGTGGCGATTACAGTTCACTCTATCCTGCATTGGTAGGTATCGGTTCCGGACTTGTCAACGGTAATCTGGAAGATGCCATGAACGGAGTGTTCACCTCATTAGGCAATATTTTCCCGAATGCGACGACTGCCGATTATTGCGATCTGATCTCCTGGGTAATGGACAACGGAGTGCCGAGTGACTTGGGAGGACTTGCGAACGGACAGTTACCGAGTGATCTGATTCCGTGGTTATCAAATGTTATCAATCCGTCACGAAACACTCCCAAAACACAGACTGATAAGAACTTCGATTACTATCTCGACTACCAGTTCAATAAGAAATGGGAAGGTGGTGCACAAATCACTACCGGAGTAACCCTGGAACATATCCGCTATGACTCCGCTGTAATGGATGAGGTATACAAAAGTGATAATGTAGCTGCTTTCCTTCAGTACGATCAGCGCTTTTGGGATCGTTTGAGTGTGTCTGCCGGTGTACGTGCCGAATATTATCGGGTGAATAATCATCACCGTGAAGCCGAAACCAAAATTTTCGGAACCAAGGTTCCGTTCCGTCCGGTCTTCCGTGCAGGGTTAAATTATCAGCTGGCTGATTACAGTTTTATCCGTGCCAGCTTCGGACAGGGTTACCGTAATCCGTCTATCAATGAAAAATACCTGCGCAAGGATATTGGTGGGGTTGGCGTCTATCCTAATCTGGACATCAAACCGGAGAAAGGATTTAATGCGGAATTAGGAATTAAGCAAGGATATAAGGTCGGCAATTTCCAGGGTTTTGTGGATGTTGCAGGATTCTATACACAGTATAAAGACATGGTTGAATTCCAGTTCGGACTGTTCAACAATGCCAATTACACAATGATTAATAGCATAGGCGATGCATTTCAGATGCTGACAGATGGCAAAGGTTTCGGCATCGGAGCCCAGTTCCACAATGTATCGAAAGCCCAGATTTACGGAGTAGAAATTTCAACGAACGGCGTGTATAATTTCAATAAGAATACGAAGTTGTTCTATAACTTAGGATATGTATACACGGAGCCACGCGATGCTGACTATCAGGAACGTAATGCAGTAGAGGGGCTTTATACCGATCCTCTTCAGATGAAAGAGAAATCGAACACAGGTAAGTATCTTAAATATCGCCCGAAGCACAGCTTTAAAGCTACAGTAGATTTCCAGTGGAAACGTATCAATGTCGGTGCCAATGTAGCATGGAAGAGCAAAATTCTGGCAGTTGACTATCTGATGTTGGACGAACGCGAGAAACAGCAGAAAGACCTGATGGATTATGTACGTGGCATCCTTTTCGGTTATTCAAAAGGAGAAACACTGGCTACTTACTGGAAAAAACATAATACAGACTATGCTACTGTCGACGTACGCTTCGGAGTAAAAGCCACAAAAGAAGTAGCTTTCCAGTTTATGGTGAACAACCTGTTGAATAAAGAATACAGCTACCGCCCAATGGCAGTTGCCGCCCCACGTACTTTCGTGCTGAAAATGGACGTCACTTTCTAACTAACTTTCAAGATTCACAATTACTTAAGAAACGGCTGCTCAATACAGCCGTTTTCTTTTTTCTCCTCATCTGTCATCATTTATCTATATATTGTGTATCTTTATCCCCCGAAAACAAGAAGAAATAACCGATAAAATGAAAAAACGAATCCTACTTATTGTCATCCTGTTTTGTACAGCCTTTGCACAGGCACAAGAAGTTTTTGTAACTGCTGATTTTGTAAGCAGTTATATCTGGCGCGGTATAGATAGCGGTAATGCAAGTGTGCAGCCTTCACTCGGCCTCAACTGGAAAGGACTGACTGTTTACGCATGGGGCTCTACCGAATTTCGCGAAAAGAACAATGAAATAGATTTATCACTAGAGTACGAATACAAAAAACTGACTCTTTACGCCAATAACTATTTTACCCAGACAGAAGAAGAACCTTTCAAATACTTCAATTACAGTTCGCACTCTACCGGACACACTTTCGAGGCAGGAGCCGGCTATATGCTTAGCGAAAAGTTCCCATTGTCAGTAAGCTGGTACACTACCTTTGCCGGAAACGATTACCGGGAAAACGGGAAACGTGCCTGGTCCAGTTACTGCGAGTTGAGTTACCCGTTCAGCGTGAAGGATGTAAATATGAATATCGAAGCTGGTTTCACTCCTTGGGAAAGTATGTACTCCGACAAATTCAATGTAGTCAATATCGGATTATCTGCAACAAAAGATATCAAAATAACGTCCAACTTCTCTTTACCCATCTTCGGAAAGCTAATAGCCAACCCTTATGAAGAGCAACTTTATTTTGTAGTTGGAATTACATTGTAGATGATTCTTACATTCAATTATTAACTAATAAACACCCCCATGAAAAAACACTTTCTTATCTTCGCAACAGGTCTCTTTCTACTAAGTGCCTGTAATTCGGTAAAAGCACCGGAAGCTATCTTACCCATTCCCGAAGCCAAACAGGTGGAATGGCAAAAAATGGAAACGTATGCGTTTGTACACTTCGGACTTAACACATTCAACGACCGCGAATGGGGATATGGAGACTCCGATCCTAAAACATTCAACCCTACCCGTCTGGACTGTGAACAATGGGTACAGACATTTGTCAAATCCGGCATGAAAGGAGTGATCCTGACAGCGAAACATCACGATGGATTCTGCCTGTGGCCCACGCAACTGACAGAGTACTGTATCCGCAACACTCCGTACAAAGACGGAAAAGGAGATATTGTTCGCGAACTGTCCGATGCCTGCAAAAAGTATGGCATTAAATTCGCAGTCTATCTCTCTCCCTGGGACAGGCATCAGGCCAATTATGGTTCCCCCGAATATGTAGAATACTTCTATAAACAACTCAACGAATTGCTGACCAACTACGGTGATGTATTTGAAATCTGGTTTGATGGTGCCAACGGTGGAGACGGCTGGTATGGCGGAGCAAAAGACAGCCGTACGATCGACCGCAAAACTTATTATAACTATCCGCGAGCTTACAAGATGATTGATGAGTTACAGCCACAAGCTGTTATCTTCTCGGATGGAGGTCCGGGCTGTCGTTGGGTGGGCAACGAACACGGATTTGCCGGAGCCACCAACTGGTCTTTTCTCCGTGCCGGAGAAGTTTATCCGGGCTATCCCAAGTATCGTGAACTGCAATATGGTCATGCCGACGGTAACCAATGGGTAGCTGCCGAGTGTGATGTTTCCATCCGTCCGGGATGGTTTTATCATCCGGAAGAAGACGACCGTGTGAAAACAGTAGACGAACTGACCGATTTATATTACCGCAGCGTAGGACATAACGCAACGCTATTATTAAACTTCCCGGTAGACCGTGACGGATTGATTCATCCTACTGACTCTGCCAATGCCGTAAACTTCCACCAGAATGTACAAAAACAACTGGCACACAATCTGCTGGCCGGACTCTCTCCCAAAGCATCGGACGAACGCGGAAGAACATTCTCCGCCAAAGCTGTGACCGACGGTGATTATGATACTTATTGGGCTACCAATGACGATGTCATTTCAGCCACTATCGAATTCGATTTACCTCAAGCAGAGAAGATCAACCGTATGATGTTGCAGGAATATATTCCTCTCGGACAACGTGTCAAATCATTCGTTGTAGAATATAACCAGGCAGGCGAATGGATCCCTGTAAAGCTCAATGAGGAGACTACCACTATCGGATATAAACGGCTCCTTCGTTTCGAAACAATCACTACGGATAAGATTCGTATCCGCTTCACAGATTCACGGGCTTGTCTCTGTATTAATAACATTGAAGGATATTATGCAGGAGAGACTTCGGATACATACACAGCAAAAGCTACAGAACTGAAAAGCTACCCGTTCACTCTTGTTGGAGTAGACGTGGAGGAAGCACAGAAAGGTATGGATAAGAACGACCAGACCACCTGTTTCATCAATGGAAATACACTATTGATTGACTTGGGAGAAGAACGCACGATTACGTCATTCCACTATCTCCCCGACCAAAGTGAATATAATAAAGGGTTGATCGCGGCTTATGAAATCTCTGTAGGCATGGACAGCAATGCGGTCAATCAGGTAGTAGCCAAAGATGAATTTTCCAATATAAAGAGCAATCCGATTATGCAATCGGTTTACTTTACTCCGGTCAAGGCTCGCTATATTCAGTTGAAAGCAACACGGATGATACATGACGGTGAACCGATGGGGTTAGCTGAAATTGGGATAAAATAATAGATGATATGGTACAGAAAACAGGAATTATCGTGCAGAAGAAAAACTATACTCTCCGTACCTGGCAAACCGAAGATGCAGCATCATTAGCCAAATATCTCAATAACAAGAATATTTGGGATAACTGCCGTGACGGTCTCCCCTATCCTTATAGTCAGGAAGATGCTAAAGTTTTTCTCGCTATGATACAAGCAAAAGAAAATATTCATGATTTCTGCATTGAAGTAAATGGAGAAGCAGTCGGAAGTATCGGTTTTGTACCCGCTACGGATGTAGAACGTTTTAGTGCAGAAGCAGGCTACTGGATTGGAGAACCTTTCTGGAATCAGGGAATCGTAACTGATGCTTTGAAAGAAGCCATCAACTATTATTTCGAACACACTGATAAAGTACGTGTATTCGCAGTCGTATTTGAGCATAACTCCCCATCCATGCGTGTATTAGAGAAAGTGGGATTCACGAAAGTAGGAATTATGCAAAAAGCTATTTTCAAGAATGATAATTTCACGAACGCACATTATTACGAACTTATCAAATAATCCGGAATTCATCAACAGTCTGCCGGACAATCCGGCAGACTGCCCATAAACACCTTGCCAACCCTGAATGAAATCTATAAAAACCTTCCTCTTTTGCTCAAAAATCTTAAACCTGTGCATTTTTTACTCGGATTTCTTGTCAGAACCAAGTGTTTGAGTAAATTTGCAAGCTGATAGTTAACCGGATAGTTTAGATAGCAAGAGATTACTACTTGACTACTGGCTGCTAACTTGTAGAAATACTAATACTAAAATTTATAGCATGAGTTTGAAAATTGTTGTATTGGCAAAACAAGTTCCCGACACACGTAACGTCGGGAAAGATGCCATGAAAGCCGACGGGACAATTAACCGCGCGGCACTTCCCGCTATCTTCAACCCCGAAGACCTGAATGCCCTCGAGCAAGCTCTTCGACTGAAAGATGCTCATCCAGGCTCTACCGTAACTATCCTGACAATGGGACCGGGACGGGCAGCCGACATTATTCGTGAAGGACTTTTCCGTGGTGCAGATAACGGTTACTTGCTGACCGACCGTGCTTTCGCTGGTGCAGACACACTGGCTACGTCTTACGCACTGGCTACTGCCATCCGCAAAATCGGTGATTGTGACATTATTATCGGCGGTCGTCAGGCTATCGACGGTGATACGGCGCAAGTAGGTCCGCAGGTAGCAGAGAAACTGGGATTGACGCAGATCACATACGCAGAAGAAATTCTGGAAGTGGGCGATGGTAAAATCAAAGTGAAACGTCACATTGACGGTGGCGTAGAAACTGTAGAAGGTCCGCTGCCCATCGTGATTACCGTAAACGGTTCTGCAGCTCCCTGCCGTCCGCGCAATGCAAAATTGGTTCAAAAATACAAACATGCCAAGACTGTAACCGAAAAGCAGCAAGGCAACCTTGATTATACCGATTTGTATGACAAGCGTGATTATCTGAATCTGCCAGAATGGAGTGTAGCCGACGTAAACGGTGACCTTGCGCAATGCGGTCTGTCCGGTTCGCCGACCAAAGTGAAAGCCATCCAGAACATCGTGTTCCAGGCTAAAGAGAGCAAAACCATCAGCGGCAGCGACCGTGACGTGGAAGACCTGATTGTTGAACTATTAGCTAACCACACCATCGGATAATCATGAATAACTTATTTGTATATTGCGAAATAGAAGAAGGTAACGTTGCAGACGTTAGCCTCGAACTTCTGACCAAAGGTCGTTCGTTAGCCAACCAGTTGAACTGTCAGCTCGAAGCTGTAGTTGCCGGCAGCGGCCTCAAAGATATTGAAAAACAAATCCTTCCTTATGGAGTAGATAAACTTCACGTTTTCGACGGTGAAGGACTTTACCCTTATACATCACTTCCCCACACAGCTATCCTGGTGAACCTCTTCAAAGAAGAGCAACCGCAAATCTGTTTGATGGGTGCTACCGTTATCGGTCGTGACCTCGGTCCGCGCGTTTCTTCTGCCCTGACCAGCGGATTGACTGCCGACTGTACTTCACTTGAAATCGGTGACCACGAAGACAAAAAAGAAGGTAAGACTTATAAGAACCTGTTGTACCAAATCCGTCCGGCATTCGGCGGTAACATCGTTGCTACGATTGTGAACCCGGAACACCGTCCGCAGATGGCAACCGTTCGCGAAGGTGTGATGAAGAAAGAAATCCTCTCTCCGACTTATCAGGGAGAAGTGATCCGTCACGACGTGAAAAAATATGTAGCTGACACAGACTACGTAGTGAAAGTGATCGAACGCCACGTAGAAAAGGCCAAGAACAACCTGAAAGGTTCCCCGATTATCGTAGCCGGTGGTTACGGTGTAGGTTCGAAAGAAAACTTCGACCTGCTGTTCGACCTCGCTAAAGAACTTCACGCAGAAGTAGGTGCCAGCCGTGCAGCTGTTGACGCAGGTTTCGCAGACCATGATCGCCAGATCGGACAAACAGGTGTCACCGTTCGTCCGAAACTCTACATCGCTTGCGGTATCTCCGGACAAATTCAGCATATCGCCGGTATGCAGGAAAGTGGTATCATCATCTCCATCAACAACGATCCGGACGCTCCGATCAATACGATTGCCGATTACGTAATCAACGGAAGTATTGAAGAAGTTGTGCCGAAGATGATTAAGTATTATAAACAAAATAGCAAGTAAGGAAAGATGGCTAATTATTATACAGACATACCGGAACTCAAGTATCACTTGAACAATCCGATGATGAAACGTATTTGCGAACTCAAAGAACGCAATTACAGAGATAAAGATGAATTCGACTATGCTCCGCTGGACTTCGAAGATGCTGTAGACTCTTACGACAAAGTATTGGAGATTACCGGAGAAATCACAGGAGAAATCATTGCCGCTAACGCAGAAGGTGTAGACGAAGAAGGTCCTCACTGTGCCAACGGTCGCGTAGAATATGCTTCCGGAACCAAACAGAATCTGGATGCTATGGTGAAAGCCGGACTAAACGGCATGACCATGCCACGCAAATTCGGTGGTTTGAATTTCCCGATCACTCCGTACACCATGTGCGCGGAAATCGTGGCTGCCGCCGACGCCGGTTTCGGAAATATCTGGTCTTTGCAGGACTGTATCGAAACGCTGTACGAATTCGGTAATGCAGACCAACACAGCCGCTTCATCCCTCGTGTATGCCAAGGCGAAACAATGTCCATGGACTTGACAGAACCGGATGCAGGTTCCGACCTTCAATCTGTTATGCTGAAAGCTACTTACAGCGAAAAAGACGGATGCTGGTTGCTGAACGGTGTGAAACGTTTCATTACAAACGGTGACGCTGATATCCACCTCGTACTGGCACGTTCGGAAGAAGGAACAAGAGACGGTCGTGGCTTGTCTATGTTCATCTATGACAAACGCCAAGGGGGTGTAAATGTGCGCCGTATCGAAAATAAACTCGGTATCCATGGTTCCCCTACTTGCGAATTGGTATACAAGAATGCAAAAGCTGAACTTTGCGGTGACCGCAAACTCGGTTTGATTAAATATGTAATGGCTTTGATGAACGGTGCCCGTCTGGGTATTGCCGCACAGTCCGTAGGATTGAGTCAGGCAGCTTACAATGAAGGATTGGCTTATGCCAAAGACCGTAAGCAGTTCGGCAAAGCGATCATCGAGTTCCCGGCAGTATATGACATGCTGGCTATCATGAAAGGTAAATTGGACGCCGGACGTGCTTTGCTGTATCAAACAGCACGCTATGTAGACATCTACAAAGCTCTGGATGACATCGCCCGCGAACGCAAACTGACTCCGGAAGAACGTCAGGAACAGAAGAAATACGCCAAACTGGCAGACAGCTTTACTCCGTTGGCCAAGGGGATGAACTCTGAATATGCTAACCAGAACGCTTACGACTGCATTCAGATTCACGGTGGTTCAGGATTCATGATGGAATATGCTTGCCAACGCATCTATCGCGACGCGCGTATCACCAGCATCTACGAAGGAACTACCCAGTTGCAGACTGTAGCCGCTATCCGTTACGTGACTAATGGTTCTTATATCGCTACTATCCGCGAGTTTGAGGCCATTCCTTGTTCACCGGAAATGGAACCGCTGATGTCTCGCCTGAAGAAGATGGCTGACAAATTTGAAGCAAGCACCAACGCTGTAAAAGAAGCACAAGATCAGGAATTACTTGACTTCACTGCCCGCAAATTGATGGAAATGGCTGCTGACATTATCATGTGTCACCTGTTGATTCAAGATGCCAGCAAAGCTTCCGAACTGTTCTCCAAATCTGCACACGTATATTTGAACTATGCAGAAGCGGAAGTGGAAAAGCACGCAAACTTCATCGAAAACTTCGACAAAGAAGATTTGGCTTTCTACAAAAAGTAACAAATAATCGACTAAATCTCATAAAAGCATCCTTTCTTACGAAATGGATGCTTTTTTTATTTGTCATATTCTATTATTTTCCATTATTATTCTATACATTTGTCAGTGAGATAAGTTATTTTTTAATTGATGACTCTAGATAAAGATAGAAATATGGCACTCAAACCTTCATATAATGACAAACTACATCTGCCTGGTTTATCCAACACGGAAATCCTTATATTGGCTCTCGAAGCTTCTCAAAAACTTGAGTGGAATATCAGAGAAGTGACTCCGGAAGGAGTCCGGTTTGAAGTCCCGTTCAATATGTACTCTCACGGAGAGGTAATAACCTTTACTATAGAAAAGGAAAGTGACGGAGAAGTATCCGTTCGCAGCCAGTCTTCTTCCGTACAATTTGTTGATTATGGAAAGAACAGAAAAAATATACAGAAATTACGGGAGGCGATGGAAGAAATAAGGACTTCACTCACTCTGGAAGAGCTAAGCCGGAGAGCAGAAGATTTCGAAGAAGAGTTCAACCGACCGCTCACGGAAGAAGAAAAAGCTTATATAGAAGAAGAAAAGAAAAAAAACTCCTTCCTGTCTTTCTTCATTCCCCGCAAAGGATTCATAGCGACCCCCATCCTGATAGACATCAACATTCTTGTATTCATTGTGATGATTGCTTCCGGAGTGGGTATTATGTCCCCTTCCACTCTGTCACTACTGAAATGGGGAGCCGACTTCGGACCGCTAACTCTCACTGGTGACTGGTGGCGCACAGTGACTTGCAACTTCATACATATCGGAGCTTTCCATCTCCTGATGAACATGTATGCTTTCATGTATGTAGGACTTCTGTTGGAAGAACTGATAGGAGGACGCCGTATGTTCGTTTCATACCTGCTAACCGGATTATGTTCGGCTGCATTCAGCCTGTATATGCACGGTGAGACAATCAGCGCCGGAGCTTCCGGATCTATCTTCGGACTTTACGGTATATTCCTTGCGTTCCTCCTCTTTCATCGCATCGCCAAAGAACAACGAAAGGCATTGTTAACCAGCATCCTCATTTTTGTGGGGTATAATCTGGTTTACGGGATGAAAGCCGGCATTGATAATGCCGCCCATATTGGCGGGTTGTTAAGCGGGTTTGTTCTGGGAATTATATACGTGGTCGGCTACAAGTTCGAGAAGCCCGATGCACAGCGGACTGTCTCCATCATCGGGGAGCTTGGTATATTCTGTATATTCCTGTTCAGTTTTATGATTCTTTGCAAAAACGTTCCTCCTCTTTACTCGGAAATACGCAATGAATGGGAAAGCGGCATTGTGGAAGCCTATCTGAATGGTGAACTGGAAGAGGAAAACGAGAACAGCAACCATCCCGCTGTGAATTCTACAGACAATCTTTCCAGCAGGAAAGTTACGGCATATACGCCTGTCGGCAATGACGATACGTGGCTGTCTTATTATGATGCAGCTACCAAATTCAGTTGCCAGTATCCTACCAACTGGACAAAAATAACAGGAGCAAAAGGAATAATTGACAGTGCGGAACCTCCATTACTCATGCTGGTCAACGGAGGGAATCAATTAACGATTACCGCCCTCACCTACGACACGCAGAAGGAGTTTGAACACATGAAAGAGTTATCACTCACTCTCCCGCGAAATACACAAGGGGAACCGTCAGAAGATTACCAACTAAGCAATGTCAACATCAACGGACTCCCTATGACAAAGATCACGAATCCCCTGCACATCGGGGCTCCTGATGAACCGGGAGAGGATGTAAAACAAATAGTGTTGCATTATTTTCAAGAGAGCAAGAAACGATCTTTTGCCATTGTCATGCTTGTCTATGACGAAGAAGCTGAAACCGATCTGAATGCCATTACATCAAGTATTCAGATCACCCAATAAAGAGAATATGAGAGTATATATCCAAGTCAAACAGTTAGGAAAACGAAAGTGCAGTATCGAAAAGATTCCTATCGATTTTCCTGTTCCGCCTGTCAATGTACAGGGGTTGATCGAAGCCATCGTCAGTTGGCAAGTCTGCGAATACAATGAACGCTTACAACAGAGCGAAGTGCTGAAATACCTCACACAGGAAGAAGTGGAAAATAAAACAGCTTCCGGCAAAGTAGGGTTTGCAGTAAATTATAACGGCAAACCAGCTGTAGAAGTCGAAGCGATCACCAATGCCCTGCAATCCTACGAGGACGGGATTTTTCGTATCTTCATGGATGATGCGGAAGCCGGGGACTTATCCTCTCCCATCCAACTTAAAGAAGAATCGACCCTGACCTTCATCCGGCTCGCCATGCTGTCGGGAAGATTGTGGTAATCATTATCCTATAAAACACATTGAAAACGAAAAGAATCATGAGACTGATTTATAATGACGCATTAAATAAACGGATTGCTCCATACCTTGAAAGGTTAACAAAAAAGAGAACCAGTTTAGACAAAGAGACAATGACACTGTTGGATGTATTCATGCAATACTTCAACATGGATACCCGATATGGTGCATACAGCGATAAATTAGAGCCTTGCATCATCTATATTATCCAAGAAGAAAAGATTAAAAGCGTTGCCAATCTTTTCGACGGTAAGTTGAACAAGCTACTCCGCTATCTATTGGGAGACGAGTACGCCCACCTATTCCACACCTATCTGGAGCTCAAAGCACGGTGTCCGTACACTCACGGATACTCGCGCCGGTCGCAACGGTCGGCAAATCCTCTTCTGCATATCGGCCACGTTATAGATGCATTGACCCAGTTTCTGAAACTGCGCGCCACCGGATTTACGGATCAAGCCGTACTAAACGGAGGAAACACTCCGGAAGAAATAGAAGCATACAAGGATTCGATGAACTGCCAGAACTGGATGGCCGCCCAAATAGCAGAAGGCAACCAGACTGTCATTAAGCATCTCAACAGCGTGCTAACCAGCGAAAATAACGCCAACCGCCTCAATCAGGGACATTTTCAGGCTATTGCAATGAGCGGATACCGCCCCTTACTGGAACTGGAAGGAAAGTTACTTCTGGCAGCCAAATTACAGGAAGGGCTCCGTCAAGCTATCGTGGAAACGATGGACGAAGGATGTCCCGAAAGTTATCTCCATCTTTTCTCGGTCATCTGCGACAACGGTCTGGAACGATTTGCTTCCGTGAAACGCGGTATTGCAGTCAGTACGGGGATTGGAGAACAAGACAGCAGCGAACGTATCACCAATAAATATGTAGAACTGATCCATCGTTTTCTGAACGACCGGAAACAGGCACACGCTGCTCTTCAAAGCAAAGATACAGTCGAACTCTATCTGGCTTTATGGAGCATCGGATTCTATAATACGGAAGAGATTCAGACGCTTGTGCCGGAAATTATCAAGAAAGGTGCTAAATATCAGGTACAGACGTTACTTTATTTCTTGCGCTGTACACAATATTCCGGCATGAACCACCGAATCAGCAAAAATGCCTTCGAAAGATGGCATAAGGAACCGTCGGTGGTAGCGGCTATCTTACCGTTGTATCTGTCCGGTCTCTATCTTAGCCGGTACGGAGGACACAAAGATGTCCCGTCACTCCACGACTATTTTGATAGCAAAGAAGAGGCGGTTCGCCATTATGAATATCTGAAGCAAGTCTATCAGTCCATCTCCGCCAAAGAGATTTATTCTCCTTATGTGTTCCCTTGGGAAAGCGCAGAGCTCACCCGTTCGGAAATCGTTCTCAAGATGGCATATATCACCTGGATGACCAATAACTCTGCATTGAAAGACGACCTTTGCAGCTATCTGCCCTCTCTGGATACTTATATGCGGGCAGGCTATATCGGTGTCGTATTAGCTCCACCGACCAGTCCGCTACAGGAAGAATATGTACTGCAATCATTGGGCGACCGTTCGCAAGATGTGCGTGAAGAAGCATATAAAGCATTGTCCGAGATGACCTTATCGCCCGAACAGAACCAGAAAGTAGAAGAGTTGCTGCGCTTCAAATATAGTGAAATGCGTATCCATGCCATCAATCTGCTGATGAAACAGCCCAAAGAACAGCTAGCCGGCAGCATCCGCCGCTTGCTAACAGACAAGGTTGCCGAACGCCGCCTGGCAGGATTGGACATGATGAAGACCATACACAACGTAGAATTCCTGCAAGATATCTATCAGGAATTGATTCCGACAGTCAAAGAGATTCAGAAGCCGAACGCAAAAGAAAAAGTATTGATAGAATCTCTGATTGGCAATGGAACAGAAGAGAGCGTCACACAACATTATACCAAAGATAACGGTTTCGGTCTGTACGATCCGTCTCTTGAAGTCAATCTGCCGGAAATTACCCAGGACAAAGGATTCAACGTTAAAAAAGCATTCGAATTCATTTGCTTCGGAAGGGCCAAACTCGTTTTCAAGAAACTAAGCAAATACATCGAAACCTACAAGAATGAAGAATTCAAGAATGGGTACGGAGAAGCACGCCTGATAGGTAACAGTGTCCTGATAAACTGGAGCAACTACGGAGGATTGAGCGGACTCGGATTCCCGGAATTGTGGAAAGCCTTCTACGAAGAAGAAATAGGAAGCTATGACAAATTGCTGATGATGAGTTTCATGCTTGCATCGACAGGTGCTCCCAAAGACAAGGACGACTACGATGAAGAGGATGAAGAAGACATCAAGGCAGCCCAGAAGTCAAGTAATACTTTTGAGCCGCTTGTCAACCGTATGTATGCCGGCATCACTTACCGCGGATTGCAGAAAGACCTCCGCAAGATGCCGTACTATGAACAGATGAGTGATATCATCGAAGCACTGGCATACGAGTACAAAGATGAAGCCGTCTATCAACGACTGGCTGTCAATATGCTACTCCAACTGTTGCCTTTGCTAAATACCAAAAACATTTTCCGCCAGTACACCAGTAAGCATGCATGGCTCCAGGACAAACTGGAATACGGAGAAAAACAAGTCGTTTATCCAATACATAACAACAAATTCGTGAACTTCTGGCTCGAAATGCCTCAAAAGCCCATGAGTGATGATTTATTTATCCGTTACTTCACGGTGCGCTATCAGCTTTATAAGCTCACCAACTACATGGAGCATACCCCCGAACTGGAGGAAACGGACTCTTATCTTCATGCCACGGACTTTGCCCGTGCCTGGATGCTGGGAATCATCCCGACAGAGGAAGTATACCGTGAAATGATAGGACGCATCAGCTCTCCCAGCCAGATTAAAGCAATCACCATGGTATTGAACGACAATGTTCGTTTCAACAAGGAAAAAGAAAGATATGCCGATATCAAAAACATCGACTTCTCCCTCTTCCGTTCCCTCGCCCAAAAGGTGGTAGACCGGATTCTTGAAATCGAATTAAAACGCGGAGACTCCGAGACACAAGTCACCTCCCTTGCAGAAGAACTAAGCTACGTCTATGGAGCCGAAACATTTATCCGTATTCTGCAAGCATTCGGCAAAGATACTTTCATACGTGACAGTTACAACTGGGGCAGCACCAAACGGGGTGTATTGAGCAGTTTGCTTCATGCTTGCCATCCCCTGCCTACGGACACCAGCGAGAATCTGAAGAAACTGGCGAAGCAGGCCGAAATCAGTGACGAGCGACTGGTAGAAGCCGCCATGTTCGCCCCGCAATGGATTGAACTGACCGAAAAGGCAATAGGCTGGAAAGGACTGACAAGTGCAGCCTATTATTTCCACGCCCACACCAATGAAACGTGTGACGACAAGAAGAAAGCGATTATCGCCCGCTACACCCCCATCGACGTGGATGACCTGCAGGAAGGTGCTTTTGACATCGACTGGTTCAAAGATGCATTTAAGACAATTGGCAAGCAACGCTTCGAGGTGGTCTACAATGCCGCTAAATATATTTCATGCAGCAACAGCCATACCCGTGCCCGTAAGTTTGCCGATGCTACCAACGGTGCAGTGAAGGCGGCAGATATAAAGAAAGAAATAATAGCCAAGCGCAACAAAGACTTATTGATGAGCTACGGCCTCATCCCATTGGGACGGAAGCCGGATAAAGAACTGCTGGTTCGTTATCAATACCTGCAAAAATTCCTGAAAGAGAGCAAGGAATTCGGTGCTCAAAGGCAGGAAAGCGAAAAGAAAGCGGTAAACATCGCCCTGCAAAACCTGGCACGCAACTCTGGTTACGGAGACGTTACCCGCCTGACCTGGAGCATGGAAACCGAACTGATTAAAGAACTTCTTCCCTACCTGTCTCCCAAAAAGATAGACGGCGTAGAAGTGTATGTACAAATCAACGAGGAAGGCAAATCGGAGATTAAGCAAATCAAAGACGGCAAAGAACTCAACAGCATGCCTGCCAAACTGAAAAAGCATCCGTATATAGAAGAACTGAAAGCGGTGCACAAAAAGCTGAAAGACCAGTACACCCGTTCGCGCATCATGCTGGAACAGGCGATGGAAGACTGCACCCGTTTTGAAGAAAACGAATTGCGCAAGCTGATGCAGAATCCTGTCATCTGGCCATTATTGAAACATCTCGTCTTCATCTGCAACGGACAGACAGGCTTCTACACCGATGGATTGCTGGTTACAGTGAATGCCGTTTGCCTCCCGTTAAAACCGAAAGACGAGTTACGCATCGCACACCCCACAGACCTGTATACAAGCGGAGACTGGCATGCTTACCAAAAATTCCTGTTTGATAAATCAATCCGCCAACCTTTCAAACAGGTGTTCCGCGAACTTTACGTTCCGACTCCGGAAGAAGTAGAAGCCACTCAATCCCGCCGTTATGCCGGAAATCAGATTCAACCACAGAAAACGGTTGCCGTACTGAAAGGACGCCGTTGGGTAGCCGATTATGAGGATGGTCTCCAAAAGATATATTACAAAGAGAATATCATCGCCACCATCTATGCCATGGCAGACTGGTTCTCCCCTGCCGACATCGAAGCTCCGACATTGGAATATGTCTGCTTCCATAACCGCAAAGACTACAAGTTGATGAAAATCTCGGAGATTCCTCCTGTCATCTTCTCCGAAGTAATGAGAGATGTAGATCTGGCAGTGAGCGTAGCCCATGCCGGAAGCGTTGACCCGGAAACCAGCCACTCTACCATCGAGATGCGCAGCGTACTGGTGGAACTGACGATACCATTGTTCCATTTCAAGAACGTGACAATAAAAGGAAGTTTTGCTCACATCGAAGGCAAACTGGGTAAGTACAATATTCATCTGGGCAGCGGTGTGATCCATCAGGAAGGTGGTGCACAGATAGCCGTTCTTCCGGTACATTCACAGAATCGCGGACGCCTGTTCCTGCCTTTCGTAGATGAAGATCCGAAGACTGCCGAGATACTGACTAAGATTATCTTCTTTGCAGAAGACGATAAAATAAAAGATCCAAGCATCCTGAACCAAATCAAATAGTAAAGAGATGGCAGAAAATTTAATCATCCACACAGGAAGCAAGGAAGAAAAGTACCGGGAGTTACTTCCGCAACTGCATTCTTTGGTAAGTACGGAAGCGGATCTCATTGCCAATCTTGCCAATATGGCAGCAGCCTTAAAGCAGACTTTCGGTTTCTTCTGGGTAGGCTTTTACCTTGTGAAAGGGGAAGAACTCGTACTGGGTCCGTTTCAAGGCCCCATTGCCTGCACTCGCATCCGCTTTGGCAGAGGAGTTTGCGGAACCGCCTGGAAAGAAGCTCGCACACTGATTGTTCCTGATGTAGAACAGTTTCCCGGACACATAGCCTGTAGTTCGGACTCGAAATCGGAAATAGTAGTACCGATCCTCAAACAGGGCAAAGTTGTCGGGGTGCTGGATATCGACAGTGATACATTGGATAGCTTCGACACTATCGACGCACGCTATCTGGAAGAGATTTGTACGTATATTGTATTATAAAATAACGGTATAAACGTCCTGAAAAAACGGAGGCTCTGATTGAATGAATCAGAGCCTCCGTTTACTATAAATAGAACCTCTGTTCGAATCAAACAGAGGCTCTGTTTTTTTACCAGTCCATATCTTCTATTTCCCGTTCCCGATACAGCAAAAGTTGTTTGCGAAGCGAACTCATTTCGTGCCTCATATCTTCCATCCTTTCCAACAAATGATGAATGGCATCGATACCTTCCATATTGATGGATAAGTCGTAGTACATTCTGCTATAACGTTCCACGTTCGGGAGTTCCGACAAAAGCAGATAATGTTCGCCGCCTTCGGTATGCACGTTAATCAAACCGCCCTCTTCCAACATTTCGATGAATGAAGGCTCAATATGACATTTGTGACAGTATTCACTGACAATTATTAATTCGGTCTGCATAGTACTCATTCATTTTAGTTCATACTCTGTAATTGACGGAACAACTCTTTTTGTTTGTCGGTCAAGTTCGTAGGAATCTTGACAGAATAGGTCACAATCAAGTCACCGAATTGTCCTTCCTTCTTATAAACCGGAAATCCTTTACCTTTCAGACGGACTTTCGTACCGTTCTGCGTTTCCGGTTTTATCTTCAGTTTCACTTTACCGTCCAGCGTGTCGACTACTTTCTCGCCTCCCAATACGGCAGAGTATAGGTCTACTTCCACATCTACGTACAGATCGTCGCCCAAGCGTTTGAACACCGGATCTTCAGCTATCACGAACGTAATGTACAAGTCGCCCGCAGGTCCTCCGTTGACACCCTCGGCTCCGTAGCCTTTCAGTTTAATAACCTGTCCGTCGGCTACACCGGCAGGGATAGTGATACGTACCTGTTTACCATTTACGGTCAATATCTGCTTATGCGTTTGAGCAGCATCACGAAGGGAAAGATGAAGTTCGGCATTAAAGTCCTGTCCGCGGAATCCCGCAGAGCCTTGTCCTCTTCCTCCCCGATGTCCGAACATGGATTCGAAGAAATCGGAAAATCCACTGGCATTGCCACCGGAGAATCCCTCTCCATCGGAACTATACCAATAGGTTCCGTTACCGTCGGAGAAACCCTGCCCCGCACCGCCGAATCCGCCGAAACCTCCTGCACCGCCAAAGCCTCCGGCTTGTTGCTGTGCACGTTTCTGTGCTTCGAATTCATCGGCATGCTTCCAATGTTCTCCGTACTCGTCATACTTTTTACGTTTCTCCGGATCACTTAGTACCTCATTGGCTTCATTGATTTCCTGAAACTTATCCTTTGCACTCGGGTCATTAGGATTCAAGTCAGGATGATATTTCCGGGCCAACTTACGAAAAGCCTTTTTGATATCATTCTGCGAAGCACTTTTGTCTACTCCAAGAATCTTGTAATAATCTATATAGGCCATGTTTTATGAATTTAATCGTTCATACATCATAAGGCAAATAACACGCCAATCCCGCTTTTGGATGCAAAAATTAAAATAAATAAGTATTAAGTATCAAGTATTAAGTATTATACCTAATACTTAATATCCTTCTTTTCCAGCATCTGGAAGTCTTGCTTCTTCATGCCCAAATCATCCAACGGACGGGGTTCATTGTGATCGTTCAGATAAACTCTCGGTTTTAGGACGTAGTGCGAAGCTGTTACAGCCTGCGAATCATCCCGGTAAGGGGTTTCTATTCCACCTAAAGACAGCATGGTCGGGAAGAAAGAACTGCTGGAGGAAATATTCTTATCCTTATTACCAATGGCGGTACTCCAGTGTTCGGGATAGCTTTCACGGTAGTTGCCAGACATCCAGATAAGGAACGGAACGTGAAGCTGATAATAAGAAGGTACAGGAGAAGCGTGAAGGAACAGATGACGGGAATCGTCGAAAATGTCCTCTCCATGATCGGAAGTGTAGAGCATGGCGGCATCTGTCTGCTGATTTTCCAGTATGCGGATAAGCCGTGACAAGAAACGGTCTGTATAACGGATAGAGTTATCGTAGGCATTTATCAGATTATCCCGGTATTTCCTTTCCGCATCAACCGGATAATCGGGTGTAAAGAAAGCATCTTCTGACGGATAACGTTCACGATAGTTAAAGTGGGAACCGTAAGTGTGAAGTACGATGAATTGTTTCGTCGCACCTTTCGCCAGTTCCTGCTCCACCAATTTCAGAAGTTCGTCGTCAGAAGGATTGTAGGAAGAACTGACAGAATCTTCTTTTATAAAATCGTACGTATCGGCTTCCATTCCGAAGAAGTCGATAAACGAATGGTTGTAACGTTGGTTGGAAAAGAAGGCTGTCCGGAAACCTGCCTCTTTGAAAGCAGTGATGATTCCTTTCTGATGGTAGATAGAGTCGTAGTTGCAGGCAGTAGCGTCCGACATCAGCATGGGGACACTTTTATGTGTCGTATTCGACTCTGTCAGTACTTTCGGGAAAGCAATCAGACCTGGTTGCCGGGATAAAAGCGGGTTTGTTTCACGTTCGTAACCATACAGTTGCCAGTTCAGGGCACGGGAGGTTTCTCCTACAACCATTACGTATACTTCCCGTTTTTCTTCCGGATGCGTAGGGCGGGCATGAAAAGTAAAGTCCTTGGATGTACGGTGATAATCCTGCGTCAAAGCGGTTCGCTGGAAGGCAAGACCTACGTTGTAGCATACATTCAGCGGGTATAAATCAGACTTCAACTCATATCCCGGGTCTTGCATATAGGCTCCGACAAGACTAAGGAGAGAGATTCCAAAGACTATGGAGGCTCTCTTCCGTTCTCTGCGGATAAATTCTGCCGTGAGTTTCCGCTTGCGTATAATTGAAATGGTTCCCAATATCAAAGCGGGCACGTAGAGTATGATTACGGCAATAATGGCAGGTGTGAGGTTATCAAGCAGTTCCAAGGCTTCACTCGAATTGGTGGTAACCAGATTCAAAAACATATCGACAGCGATAATGGACTGGCCGAACAAATAGAGCAGCACGATCTGAAAGGCTCCGAAGAACAGAAACAGGAATAAAATCCAAAGCATCTTGCCACAATTCCTCGACAAAGTCATCAACAGGTAATAGCAACCGAAAGGTAACAACACATTGGCGACTTTTGCCATAAATGGTAAAGGTTCTGTAAAACAGAGTACCATATTAGGTACTATCAAGATAAACAGGAACAGATAAAACAGATGTTCCTGATTCTCCAACCAATTCTTTATATTCTTAAAAAGCTTCATTGATGTTAAAAATAAATCCGGTCTGGTGTTTGCCAAACCCTAAATCCAAACGTACATTTACTCTCTTCTTAAACTCCCAACGATAACCGAAACCATAATTAGGCAGAATATGTTTCGGGGTGAACTCGGAGAGTCGCGGAAAAATCGTTCCCGCTCCTGCCCATACTGCCACTCCATTCCGCTTCCAAACGTGTTGACGGAGTTCTATCTGTGCATCCATAGCACACTTGTCCCGATAGCGTCCTTCGTAATATCCACGCATCGAGTAGGAACTTCCCAGCGTTGCCATCAAGCCCCAGGGGGTATCTCCATAAGTAAGCAATGTGTGGAATTGCCCCGCCAATACTCCGCCCTTCCATATCGGTTGATAATAGCTGGTAGTGAGTTCTGTGCTGCTAAACGCATATTTATTGCCGAGAAAAGCCGGACTGAACCGTTGGTCTATCCGCAAGTAATAGCCATGATATGCATTTGTCAGGAAATCACGTGAATCGTAAAGGAGGGAAAGCCCCAGGCTGGTATTGGTAGTCCGTGCAGCCATTCCTTCCCATAGTTCCGGTTTATCAAAGTCCCGCCCGTCGATATAATCAAATACGGCCATCGGTCCGATGTAGAAGTTCTTTGCCAGCCGGAACATAAAATCAACTTTCACCTGTGCTTGAAAACGTTTATAGTCGCTTTCATTATCAGAGTTGGCTCCATTGTCATATCCCCGTCCCCAATACAGGCTGGGGAAAGAATAGAAATACAGATTGTAATTCAACCGGTATTTATCTTGCGGGAACAGATGGTTTCCACGGACTCCCAACAAATAGAAGCCAACCGTTGACACATCTCCGTAAAGAGAAACATTGGAGGGAGGAAGAAGCGAATCGATCCGATCGGTGCGATATAATCCGGCTGCCACCAGTCCGAGTCCGAACTTGGTATCACTGGAATAGTGAGGACCGCCTATCACACTGAAATCAAACTTTTTATTCTTTTTTTCCTTATTGGCATCATTGAAGTAACCAAGAAACTTCTTAAAGAAGCTGCGCTTCGCCGGAACAGAATCTTCAATGGTTACAGGTATAGAATCCTCCGGCAGTTCAATTTTAGTAGAATGCAGCTGCGCGCCCAATGGGGTTTGTGTCAATAACAAAATCGCGAATATGATTAGCCTGTTCTGTCTAGTATTCATAATCATAAGAAGTAGAAAACTTTGCGGACAAAGTTAGTTTCAAACTTCTTATTACAACAGAGTTTCAGGCGCTTTTGTTGTTCCGGATTTCCTTTTTAACGTTTTAAAAGTCTTATAAACTCGCCTACATCCTCCTCTGTGGTATCAAAAGAAGTTACCAGACGGATTTCATTCTTCTCTTCGTTCCAGAAATAAAAGAAATAAGACTCCAGCATCCGGTCGATAACCGGGCGGGGCATGGTGAGGAATAACTGGTTACTTTCGGCTTTTTGAGTGAAAGTTACTTCGGGCAGTTTCTTCAATTCAGCATAGAGTTTAGCAGCCATTGCATTGGCATGACTGGCATTCTTCAGCCAGAGGTTATCTGTGAGATATGCTGTAAACTGGCAAGAGAGGTAACGCATCTTCGACGCTAATTGGGCGGATTGCTTACGGATGAAGCGGGCTTCCGATTGCAAGTCTTTATTAAATACAATCACGCACTCTCCCATCATCAGTCCGTTCTTCGTTCCGCCGAAACTAAGAATATCGACTCCGCAATCTACTGTCAGTTCTTTTAAGGTAAGATTCAAAGCAGCACAGGCGTTGGCTATTCTGGCTCCGTCCATGTGTACATACATGCCATTCAGATGGGCAAAGTCTGTCAGACGTTTCAATTCTTCGGGAGTATAAATGGTGCCAAGTTCGGTACATTGGGAGATGTAGAGGGCTCTGGGTTGTGAATGGTGCTGGTCGCCGAAACCATGCAGATAAGGTTGCATCAATTTCGGGGTAAGTTTACCGTCAGGAGTGGCGATCGGGCGAATCTGACAACCTGTCATTTTCACGGGAGAGCCGCATTCATCTACATAGATATGAGCCGTTTCCGCACAAAAGATGGAATGATACGGACGGGTCATCAACTGCAATGCTACCACGTTGCTACCTGTTCCGTTAAATACAAACAAGGAGACACAGTTGGGCGTAAAGGTATCCTTTATCTTCGCTACGGCTTCTTCTGTCCATTTATCATCGCCATATCCTAAAGAATGGTCTATATTGGCCCGGTTCAATGCTTCCATTACCAACGGATGCACACCGGAATTATTGTCGGAGGCAAAACTTCTCATTGTATCTTACATTTTAATTCGTGATGCAAAGTAACAGAATTATTTCCGGAAATCCATTGAAAGGAAGATACATAAAGCAGAAAAAGGATAAAAAACGAGAATCTCCGAAGTGCTGACTATGCTGTCATTCCTCCGGAGATTCTTCTGTTCTCGTTAAAGTGTCAAACTCTTTTAGCCAATATAAACATTCACACAGAGATATACATAAAGTTCTTCATCGCACTGATCGAACTCTATTTTGCTCTCCCTTGACAACCACCCCAAAGCGGCACCCAGTTCTTTATCTTTCAGCCCGGATTTTCTCTTCAAAAGTCCATAGCTCCACTTCTCATTATTGCTAAGCAGTTGCCAAACCTTACCGGCATTCACACCGATTTCATTTCTGTTCATTTTTCTAGAGTAATTAAGAGGTTTAATACATTAGGTTAAGATTTCGCCTATAAAGATAACAAAAGGATATTGCAATTGTTTATACATCTTTACCAAAAAGTTGTTACAGAATTAATTTTAACATAAAAGCGGTGATGTGTCCCGACACAAAGGCGTTATTAGCATATGTTAAATTAGAACTTTTCTTTGCAGCCATCTGTTATTACATAAAAATCAATCCTAAACCAATTACAGCTATGGCAAAAAAAATAGCAGAACAGTTGATAGATACTCTGGTAAAATCCGGAGTTGAACGCATCTACGCCGTAACAGGCGACAGTCTGAATGAAGTAAACGAAGCAGTCAGAAAAAACGATCAAATAAAATGGATACATGTGCGCCACGAAGAAACAGGGGCGTATGCCGCTGCGGCAGAAGCACAACTGACCGGTCGCCCGGGATGCTGCGCGGGAAGTAGCGGGCCGGGACATGTTCATCTGATTAACGGCTTGTATGACGCACACCGATCCGGCGCACCGGTAATCGCCATCGCCTCTACAATTCCTACCGGAGAGTTCGGTACGGAATATTTTCAGGAGACGAATACCATCAAACTTTTTAACGATTGCAGTTATTATAATGAAGTAGCCACTACTCCCACACAATTTCCACGTATGCTCCAGTCGGCCATACAAACGGCTGTCACCCGCAAAGGGGTGTCCGTTATCGGGCTTCCGGGTGACTTGGCAAAGGCTTCTGCCGTTGCTGTCGACTCGTCGGTTATCAACTATCCTGCCCCACCGGAAGTTTGTCCGTCGGAAGAAGATCTGGCTCAATTAGCCGAGTTGTTAAACAAACATACACGCATCACTCTTTTCTGCGGCATCGGTTGCCGGGGAGCTCACGAGGAAGTGATTGCGCTTTCCGAGAAGCTGAACGCTCCGGTTGTATATACTTTCAAAGGAAAGATGGAGGTGCAATATGAAAATCCGTATGAAGTGGGTATGACCGGATTGCTGGGAATGCCGTCGGGCTATTACAGTATGCATGAAGCCGAAGTGCTTCTCATGCTCGGCACTGACTTTCCTTATTCCGCTTTCCTGCCGGATGACATCAAGATAGCACAGATTGACATAAAGCCCGAACGTCTGGGACGCCGTGCAAAGGTGGATATCGGACTTTGCGGTGATGTTAAACTTAGCATCCAAAGTTTATTGCGTATGCTGAATCCGAAGACGGATGATTCGTTCCTGTTGAAACAACTCAAAAGATATGAAGGAGTAAAGAAGGATCTGGCTGCTTACACGGAAGATAAAGGTGATGTAAATAAGATTCATCCCGAATATGTGATGTCCGAAATAGACAAACTAAGTTCGGATGATGCTGTGTTCACAGTAGATACGGGAATGACTTGTGTGTGGGGAGCGCGTTATCTGCAAGCAACAGGCAAACGCCACATGCTGGGTTCTTTCAATCACGGTTCTATGGCAAATGCTTTGCCGCAAGCCATCGGCGCCGCACTAGCTTATCCGGATCGTCAGGTAGTGGCACTTTGCGGAGACGGCGGACTGTCTATGACTCTAGGAGATTTGGAAACTGTTGTCCAATATAAGTTGCCGATCAAAATCATTGTATTCAACAACCGCTCACTAGGAATGGTGAAGTTGGAAATGGAAGTGGACGGACTGCCGGACTGGCAGACAAATATGCTGAATCCGGACTTTGCCCAAGTGGCTGAAGCAATGGGAATGGCAGGCTTTAATGTCAGCGATCCGGAAGAAGTATTGACTACCTTACTTAATGCATTCGAACTGGATGGTCCGGTACTTGTCAATATCATGACTGATCCGAATGCACTGGCCATGCCTCCGAAAATCGAATTCGGACAAATGGTGGGTTTTGCACAGTCGATGTACAAGTTGTTAATCAACGGTCGCTCACAAGAAGTTATTGATACTATCAATTCTAACTTTAAGCATATACGGGAGGTATTTTAAGTTATTCTCTTTTTAGGATCTTCAATACCTCTCCCAAAGTATGACTTACTATTATTGCTAATCGCAATAAGGTAAGTCATACCTTTTTATAGTCTATCTTGAAGTGGAAATCATTTTATTTTCTTATGTTTGCAATTATCAAAAAGTAAAAACACATGGAAAAGCCCGACCTTTCGCCTTTATCCCGACAAGCTCTACATGCAGATAAAAAACAGTGGAATCAATTCCTTTCTATTTTTTTATTGGCAGTGGGCGTTGGCTTTACAGTGGCAGGCATCATCTTCTTTTTTGCCTATAACTGGGATGAACTACCTAAATTTGCCAAATTAGGAATGGTAGAAGTATTATTAGTAGTCTCTGTCCTGCTCGCTACATTTACCCGTTGGAGTAAGCTCGTCAAACAAATTCTCCTCACCGGAGCTACATTTCTGATAGGTACGCTTTTCGCTGTCTTCGGACAAATTTACCAAACAGGGGCCGATGCTTACGATCTCTTTCTGGGATGGACTCTTTTCACCATTCTCTGGGCGATTGCTATCCGCTTCGCTCCGTTATGGCTGACGTTCATCGGATTACTTTGTACTACGATATGGCTGTATAATATACAAATTGCCGGCTATGGCTCTTGGGAAATAACTCTATTGGGTAATGCAGTAACCTGGATATGTGCCGTGGCAACTATTATTACGGAATGGATGAGTGCAAAAGGTCATTTGAACAGAAACAATCGTTGGTTTGTCAGTCTTCTTTCGTTGGCTACCATTCTACACACCAGCTTTCTGTTAATGGCGGCCATCTGTGATGATTATACCATATTATCTGTTCCTCTCATAACTACTGTCCTTCTATTCGCAGCGGGACTTTGGTACGGATGGAGAGAAAAGAGTCTGTTCTATCTCGCTATCATTCCTTTTGCCACATTAATGATTTTATTGACTACATTCATATCTAAAAGTGATCTTAGGGATGTTCAGATATTCTTCTATGGAGGAATTATTGTCATCACCGGGACAACTTTACTTATTTACATCATTCTTCATCTAAAAAAGCAATGGTATGGCACAGAAGCATAACCTCACTATTCAAGTCGTATCCATTATCGGGGGAATCCTGACGGCTATTTTCTTTCTGGGATTTCTGGCACTTGCCAGAATCATTCAATCCGAGATTTCCAGTCTGATTATAGGAATTTTGTTAATCATTACTACGTTAACAATCAGCCGCGTCGTTGTCCGGCCTTTTCTGGATGCGATGAACATCACTTTATATATAGCAGGATGCGTATTGGCAGGCTTTAGCATGAGTGCTAATATTCATGCCCTCTTCTTTATACTTATAATAATCAGTATACTCACTTTCTTTTTATCAAGAGGATTCATTCTCCCCTTTCTTTCAGTCATTCTGTTTAATATATCTTTATTTGGAGAAATTGCCTATGTCTTTTCTTCGTTTTATCCCCTGCAAATAGCAGTAATCCCTATCCTTGGAGCATTTCTATTTATCAATATCTTCGAAGTAAAGCTGTTTGAGTGGATAGAGAGGGGGAATTACTTTTTTAAATACAGACCGTTTCATGCCGGTTTATTTATATCCAGTATCGTCTCACTGGGAGGATTATCAATCAATTATCTGGTATCGGAAACAAATAGCTGGCTCGTATCGGGCATATTGTCCGTTTGTATATGGGTAGGACTTCTTATCATAATTCAACAAATCATGCAAGTCATGAAAGTCGACAATCCGGTGAATCAGATTGGTATCTACGTTCTTTGTATTATCATCTGTCTGCCTACTGTATTTGCTCCTTATTTATCCGGCAGTTTGTTACTGATTTTAATATGTTTTCATTATGGTTATAGAGCAGAGTGTGCCGCTGCACTTCTTCTCTTTATCTATGCCGTTTCCAAATACTATTATGATTTGAATTTGAGCCTGCTCACCAAATCCATTACGCTTTTCTTCATCGGAATTGCATGTATTGCAGCCTGGTATTTCTTCACTCAAAAAAGAACAAGACATGAAAAAATATAGCCGAATATTGATTATCGTAAACCTGATACTGTTACTAGGGTATTTCAACTGGTCGGTTTATAAGAAAGAGCAGATATTGAAAGACGGACAGTTGGTTTTGTTACAGTTAGTTCCTGTCGATCCCCGCTCTCTCATGCAAGGAGACTATATGAGACTTAACTACCAGGAAGCCTCATCAGCTCTGGTAGACGAACAAACTGCCACACGCGGTTATGCCGTACTTCGAACTGATAGTAATCAAATAGGAGAATTTGTACGATTGCAAAACGATTTAGAACCTGTAAACAGCGGTGAGCTAGCTATCAAATATAAAATAGTAAATAACCGGGTATATCTTGGTGCCGAGTCTTTCTTCTTCGAAGAAGGACAAGATACTCTTTATCAAAAAGCCATGTATGGCGGACTGAAAGTGAATGATAAAGGACAAAACTTACTTGTAGGACTGTATGATAAAGACTTTCATCGTATTCAATCCGATAAATAAATTAATAATGAGAAGACCCGGACTTTCACAAGCCCGGGCTCTCTATACTCTCAAAACATCTCCTTAATCTATAGGGAAATAAGGGACTAGCAAATTGGTTCTAGTGCAAATAAGGAGATGTTATGAAATAAAAAAAGGGATACCTGTGGGAAATAAGGGAGGTATCCCTTTCTATAAGAAGAACAGAATTGGAAGGATTGACTTTCACAAGCCAAATCCTTCACTCTGTTTCTTCTCGGCGTATTCTTCACACAAGGTGAAGAAGGGTTTTATCTGTTTTACTTCACATTAGCAGGTATAGTTACTGTTATTACATTATTATTTGCATAATTAGTAATTGTACCCCATTGTGAGCTAGCAACAATCATTACGTAAGCGGTATAATCAGTTTGGAAATTATATCCTTTACCAGTAGTTGTAAATGACAACTTACCATCATTACCAACTGTTAAGTATGGACAAGTTGTATCTTTGCCTTTAGCATCTACAAATTTGAATGAAGGAGCAGTCAGACCATAAATAGCGAGTGGAGTAGCTGTGCCAAACTCAACTTGGTCATCTACCTGACTACCATCTTTCCACATAGCTTTACCTCTCATATCATTCCAACTAAATCCATCGGCCAAAGGATAAACACCAGCCTTGCTGTTCAGTTCTACTGCTTTCTTACCAGCAACCCAAGAACCACTAATATCATTGATATTTACATCAGCTGTTAATTTCTGAAGAGGTGTAGTCGTACCCGCTAAAGACACTGTAGCAACGATTTGTACTTTCGCATCTTTTCCATCTGTAGTCTTACCTGTATATTCATCCTTCTTAAATGTCAATGTCGGTTCACTATAGCTAATACCTTTAATCTTATCCCAATTAGGAACATCAATTTTCAAAGTAGCACCTGTAACACCAGTAACAGCTGCCTGCACAGCAGAATAGTTAGTAAACAGCTTAGATAAGTCATAGCTCAAAGTAATAGAAGATGGTTTTTCTTCCTGATCCAGTGTTGGAGTAAATCCAACTTTACCAGCTGTTGCTGTTCCACCCCAAAGATATTTATCTACTGCCAACTCTGCAATTTCAGGGTTTTGTACTGTAATAGTAGCAGTAACTATAATTTCTCTACCATCAGAAGTAAATTTAGCCTTAATAGGATAAACACCGGCAGGAGTTTGTGCTGCAATGACAGCTGTTAATTCATTTTTAGAAGAAGGATCTGTAGAAATAGCAAAATAAACTTTATCATTTGCTTCTTTCACTACTTCACCTGTCAAAGCTTGGAATTCAGTAAGAGTCAACTTCACGTCTTCAGCATCATAAATCTTATTCAATGGGAATTTCGAAGCTGCAACAGTTTGTGCGTCATTACTCCAAGTTGCAGGTTCAATCTTACCATAATCAATAGTAGCTTTTTTAGTTGTCTTAGTAACAGTCACTGTACCAATCTTCTTATCAGCAGCAGGAGTATAGAAGCCTGCAGCAGTCACTTTCGCATTAACATCTGTAACTTGGCCAATATAACTTGGAGTCTCATAGGCATTCAGCATTACAGCAGTACCACTAACCTTGAAGTAAGTGTCATTAACTACACTAAATGTTGTAGTCAAAGATTTTGGATCAAAGCCCGGATATTCAGACAATTCAACCTCTGACGGAGTAGTTCCATCTGCACTATTAGATACAGACAATACAACACGACCTTTATCGTTATATTCTGCCTTGCCATCTTTAACATCATAAGGAAGTTCCATATCTACATCAGTACCAGAATTTGCTTTATAATATGCATCTACCAAATACTTCTTTCCAACAATAGCTGCGAAATAATCAGAAGTAATATCTGTTTTACCTAATGTTTCTACTTTATCTTCTTTAGTAACTACGTGCATACACACAGCAAAGCTCTTTGTAGCATTAGACTTAATTGTATAAGTTACTAAGCCACCATCTACAACTGGCTTATCAACTACCACAAACTGATCTACCTGCACAGCTCTCGTCATTTCTCTATCTGCACTAAAAGTCACATCATAATTGTCTACAAATGATTCAGCAGCATCAGCAGGAGAAATACGGAACATAACTTCTTGAGTAGAAGCACCATCAAGAGTAATTGTTCCATAATTGGCATCTGCCGCTTTTGATTTAGCATACAACGTAGTAAAGTTTACTATTCTATCGGATGTCTTAGGAACAAATGATACGCTTTGCACCATCTTCTTGATAGCATTGATCTCATCTTGAAGTTCTTTCTTTAAGCTAGCAAGTGACGAATCTTCTTCTTTTAATTGTGCTTTTATTATAGCCTCAATTGCTTCTGTTAGATTTTTACTACCTGCAGGAAGACTCAACGCAGTCAAAGCCTGTCTGGATGCTTCAATTTGGTTTAGAATATCAGCATACTTCTCGTAATTATCATTCTCTTTAATGAAGGCATCTACAGCTTCTTGCAACTTTTCCAGTTCTGTCAATCTAGCCAGAATACCATCTTCTTTATCATATAAAAGAGTATAGCAATCTGTAATAAATGCTTCCATGGATTTCCAAACACCACCTGTCAAAGTAGAAACTTCATTATTGATAGCTTTAAAATCAGCTAAAGTAGCTTTCTGTACTACACCTTGAACATATGCAGCAATATCACCCTCTTTCTCTATTGCCTCTTTAATGCTATTATTGATTAATGCATCGAAGCTTGTGTTGTCAAATCCACTTAAATCACCTGATTCTTTATATTTTTGCTCTGCTTTTACCAAAGCATCCAAAGTTGATGATACTTTATTTAAAGCATCAATATCCGTTTTTAATTTAGCAATGGTTTCATCAGTCTTAAGATTCTCCCATGTCAACAAATTAGTCTTGTCTGCCAACTGTTTTGCAAGATCTGCCAATAAAGCTTCATCTCCCCCTTTAGCTAAGGCATCTTTCAAATCTTGAATTTCTTTTTCCAAAGCTGTAATATCAGCTTTCTTGTTCAACAGTTCTGTCAATTCACTTTTAGCTTTATCAACAGCCGCTTTCAATTCTTCCGAGCTGACCGGACTTGTAGATGTAATCTTATCAATTTGCTCCTGCAAATTTTTAACATCATCATCGTAGTCCTTGCAACTTGTCACTGCTGTGCTAACTGCAAGTGCCAACGCCCCGAAGAACATCACTTTTACAAATTTTCTTTTCATAACTACTTAAAAATTACATTAATAATATA
>NZ_JADMOU010000028.1:0-39452 GCF_015558905.1 Bacteroides sp. D55t1_190419_B8 | reverse complement strand
CAAGTGCCAACGCCCCGAAGAACATCACTTTTACAAATTTTCTTTTCATAACTACTTAAAAATTACATTAATAATATATTATTAAACACTAAGTTTCAATAATAGCACAACCCGTTACTCTGTAGGTAACAGAGAAACCTTTGTGCCTGCTCTTCTGGAGTAGTCAATACTGAAAAATGATACTAAATGTGATGAAACTTTTTTACCCCTGCTTCTGAAAGGCAGTAGAGGGGAAGGAAATCTTTTGCAAAATTTAGAAGTTAACAAAGCCCTAATACAAAGAATCCGTGTGTTTTATTTGTTCTAGTTCTACTTTTGAATGCTTTATTAGAAAAAATGTGTGATTTCGTTTGGTTGTTTTAAGAAATATGCTCATATTTGCACCGATATTCATTCCCGTTACCTACAGAGTAACAGAATAGTTTTCAAGCACTTACACCTGTCACTGAACGCTTCACAAAATCAAGAACTTGCTTATTTGCTTCATCAATTTTCTTATTCCTGAAAGGTTTCAGATAGGTTTCAGTGACGGTGATAGACGAATGTCCCATCGCTTCAGAAATAATACCCGGATGAATTTCACAATAATAAGCCGTCGTAGCCCAGGTATGACGGGCGGTGTACGAACTAAGTTTATCTCCCAATCCGAGCAATTCACCCAATAACATCAGCTGCTGGTTAAAGCTACGTAATGCAAGCTGATATTCGCGATAAGCCTCTTTGGTCCCTTCACAACTTCTCAACAACGGAAATAAATAAGGAGAAGAAGAATCACGATTCATGTATTTCTTTACCAAAGCCATTGCTTCCGGAGTCAATGTCACCGACAATGGCCGCCCTGTTTTACGCCTGCGATACGTTATTACATTATCGCGCAAATCACTCTTACGCAAATAAGCAAGATCGACAAACGGCATACCACGAAGCGAAAACATCAGGATGAATAGCTCCTGCGCCTGATATACCGCTAATGGTACACCCGATGTACGAGATAATTTAGTAAATACCTTCTTCATGTCCTCATCACCCAACGCACGTTTATGGTCAGCTCGCGTCCCGGTATAAACCGAACGAAACAAATGAGGAACATAAGGAGCCTTCTGAAGATCGACCGCACGATTGTAAACCGCACGAAAGGTCCGTAAATAGGTGGAAACAGTGTTCCAACTACATCCACGACTGCGAAGATATACTTCGAACCCTTTCAACCACTCCGAAGTCACTTCACTAAAAACAAAATCTTTTTTCCCACGATAAGCAATGATGGCATTCAGACTACTACGATAAACATGTGCAGTCCCAAAGTTTCCCTCCATCTGTAACCCAGTGGCTACCTGCTTCATAAATGCTAGTACTTTCAACATCTCATAATTTATTAATAATTTAGACGATAAATATACGAGTATTATCCCATCAATGGAAATACCTCGCATGAACAAACAAAGGAAACGGCTAAGATGTTCCAAAGACAAAAGAGTGCAAAAAGCCCGGACTTTCGCAAGCCCGGGCTTTCTATACTCTCAAAACATCTCCTTAATCTATAGGGAAATAAGGGACTAGTAAATTGGTTCTAGTGCAAATAAGAAGATGTAATGAGACAAAAAAAAGGGATACCTGTGGGAAATAAGGGAGGTATCCCTTTTGGTAAGGTAGGTTTATTAGAAAGTTGTACTTTCACAAACACAACTTTCTATCTACCTTTTTGTATATAATATATCTTTTTGAAAGGTTAAGACCTTACATATAAGTATTATTTATAGTCTTACTTAATTACTTTCACAAAGATCGTCTCAATCGTTGTCTTACCCCATTCGTCAGTAATCTCAACATTGATTTCACATACAGGAGGATTAACAATCGGAGTTGCAGAATCTTTCTTAGAGATTACAACTATTCCCTCTTCAGCTGAAATAAAGTCCGTAGTACTTAACTTCAAGTAATCTTTTGCATTCTGATTTGCAAGTTTAAGTGTTACAGATTTAATTCTAGAATCGTCAAACAGATATTCCTTTCCGTAAGCATCTTCTTTCTTGAAATTTTCCGCTAACAAATCCTGTGAATGTCCTCCATCTACTTCAAATGGCTTATCCTTAGTGCCCTCTTCTCCTATATACTCGAAAATTCCTTCAAATATTTCAGATTTCACTGTTAAGTTGAATCTATCCTTAATAGCATTCAATAGAGGGTTACCGAACGGAGCATAAGATGCAGTAATATAACGACTATCATAAGCACCACCCCAATTGCCAAAAGTTTCAACTGCAATAACAGAATTTGCTGTCGGTTCATCAACTTTATCCAACCATGCAGGAGCATACTTTTCTTGATTGTTCTCGACTTTGGAAGGTCTTTCCTCAGTAAATGTTATATACTGCTTACCATTTGCAAGAGCTGTTGTATTCTTATACAAAGTATAAAGATCATAAGAAATTTTCCCATCTTCAGCTTTACCATAAGCCGTTGCATTATCATTGCTAAAGTAAGATTCTGCACGTTCAAATTTGAACAATTTGCTATCTTGCTGATCTATCATAATAGTGAAAGATGTCTCATACAAAACATCGTTATTCAAACCTTCATCAGGGGCATTATTAATGAATTTAACAGTCGCGGTATGAGAAACTGCAGCAATCTTAGTAGGCTTAAATGTAGCTTTAATCACATATTTAACGATCTTATCAGCCTCTTCTGTTTTATTTCCATCTTTATCCAAGCCTTCCAAAGCTAAAGTAATACTTTCATCGTCGTCTACATATTCCAAGTTTTTCTGTCCATTGATTTCGACTTTACCGTCAGTATAAGCAATTTTCCAGTCAATACGAGCGATCTTTTCCTTTATGATATCTACTGAAGGACCTACAATCTCTGAAGTTGCTGTAAGGTTATCACCATTTACAACCCAAGTCATATCTGCAATTTGAGCTTCTTCTGACTTATATTCAAATGTTAAATCCAACCTAGCACCATTAGCTTCCTCGTATTTCTTTCCTGCAGTAGTAAGATAATTGATAATAACAGTCAATGATCCCTCCTTATTAGCGATAATTGTTTTATTATCTTTATCGAATGTAGCATCGAGTTTTTTAAGATCTTCATCTTTGATGCTATAGTTATAATCGACTACGTCATTTAATTGTTCACCAACCAATTCATCTAAATAATAAACAGTTTTGAAAGGCTTCGTCAGTTCTTTATTATCAATCTTTTTCTCCGTTTCGTCTGTCGTAACTTTCACATCATATTGAGAAATGATTTCATTGCCCCATGCATCTTTTGTTGTTAGTGCATAAGCAATATCATCTTTCAAATTATCCGGATCCACTCCTTCTGCAAACTTTATTGTCAAATTATAAAGGCCTTTATTTGCTGTACTTTCAGCACGAGTCAGAGCAGTCTCACTCATATTCGCATCAATAGCCGATACAACAAAATTTGTATTACCTTTAGAATCAGTCAAGCCGATTTCATAAGATTGTATATCTTTAAGTTCCAGATTTACCGGATTAATCATAGCATAAATTACACTACCTCTGGCAGAAAGGAATGTACCCTTCGGATATGTTATTTCATTAAAAGTAACTCCTTTTTCTTCTTCAACGACTCCATAGAGTAAAGTAGCTATAGCTTGAGTAGAACCCAAATCTACCTTTCCATCTTTTTCGCCAAGTGCACGTATACTAGTGATACGAGCAGCTTTCGGCATAGAAACCTTTTCCCATTCTTTAGTTTCGTTATTGAGAACATTCAATATCCAAACCAATGGATTTTCAGGATCAGCTGTCACATAGATATGAGAAGCTGCTTCATATTCTGTCTTTTTATATTCTCCAGATTCTGCATCCCAAACTTCCCAAAAGCCATCAGCAGATATACGTGGCGATTTTCCATCTTCCCCTTTATCTCCTTGTTCTCCTTTGTCACCTTGGTCACCCTTATCTCCTTGGTCACCTTTGTCGCCCTGATCTCCTTTATCACCTTTCTGTCCTTCAGAACAAATACCAGTGTCCTCCCCATCAATAATCCAATTCTTTGTAGTAGGATCAATCTCAATCTTTGTACCACTTGCCCCTGCAGCACCACTTACGATAGAATAACTCTTACCATCATTAAAAGTTATTTTAAATCCATCAGTAATTGGTTCTACAGCGGTTACCCATTTACCTTCTTTCACAAAATTCTGTAACTCGGCAATGCTAGCTTTGTTTGCGTCAATCTGTGTCTGCAGATTGTCGATGTCATCATCATAGTCTTTACAGCCTACATAGGTGACAGTAGAAAGTGCCAACGCCCCGAAGAACATCACTTTTACAAATTTTCTTTTCATAACTACTTAAAAATTACATTAATAATATATTATTAAACACTAAGTTTCAATAATAGCATGCCCGTTACTTTATAGGTAACGGAAGAACCTCTGTGCCTGCTCTTTGAGAGTAGTCAATACTAGAAAAGGATATAATATGCAATGAAACTTTTTAACCCCTACCTCAAGGAAACGGTAGAGGGGAGGGAAATCTTGTGCAAAATTTAGAGGTTAACAAGCCCTAATACAAAGAATCCACGTGTTTTATATGCTTGTGTTCTCCTTTTGAGTGCTTTATTAGAAAAAATGTGCGATTTCGTTTGGTTGTTTTAAGAAATATGCTCATATTTGCATCGGTATTACTCCCGTTACCTATAAAGTAACAGACTATTTATCAAGCGGTTAATCCACAAATAGACCGCTTAACAAAATCAACTACCTGCTTATTAGCTTCATCAATTTTCTTATTCCTGAAAGGCTTCAAATACGTTTCAGTCACAGTGATAGAAGAGTGCCCCATCGCTTCGGAAATAATACCCGGATGAATCTCACAATAATAAGCTGTCGTAGCCCAGGTGTGGCGTGCAGTATAGGAACTCAACCTATCACCCAGTCCCAACAATTCGCCCAACAACATCAACTGACGATTGAATGTGCGCAATGCCAACTGGTATTCACGATAAGCTTCCCGAGTACCTTCACGGCTTTTCAACAAAGAAAACAGATAAGGAGAAGAACTGTCACGATTCATATACCTCTTTACCAAAACCATCGCTTCCGCGGTCAGTGTCACAGACAAGGTGCGTCCTGTCTTACGCCTGCGATACGTAATCACATTATCACGTAAATCACTTTTACGCAAATAGGCGAGATCGACAAATGGCAAACCACGCAATAAAAACATTAGGATAAAGAATTCCTGTGCCTTACGCAGCGACTGCGAACAAGGTAAAGTCTGTGACAACTTGACAAATACCCTCTTTATATCCTCATCACCCAACGCACGTTTATGATCGGCACGAGTGCCTGTATAAACAGAACGGAACAGGTGAGGAATATAAGGTGCCTTACGAAGATCAACGGCACGGTTATAAACTGCACGAAACGTGCGCAAATAAGTGGAGACGGTATTCCAGCTACAACCACGACTACGAAGATGTACTTCAAACCCTTTTAACCACTCCGGATTCACCTCATCAAAGGTGAAATCCTCTTTCCCACAATAAGCAATGATGGCATTGAGACTGCTACGGTATACATGAGCAGTACCAAAGTTTCCCCCCATCTGTAGCCCACGGGCTACTTGCTTCATAAATGTTACTACTTTCAACATCTCACGATTTATTAATAAATTAGACAATAAATATAGGAGTATTTCAACAATCGAACAAATTGAAGGCAGAGATGTTGCAGGAATACCAAAAAAAGAACCACCTCCCCTATCAGGGAAAGTGGTTCTTATCCTTAATTATATATTTCTAAGCGAAAGCCGGAATTACATCATTCCGCCCATGCCTCCCATTCCGGGAGCACCCATCGGCATTTCTGGCTTATCTTCCTTCTTTTCTACGATCACACATTCAGTAGTCAGGAACATACCAGCGATAGAAGCTGCATTTTCCAAAGCTACACGAGCAACCTTAGCAGGGTCTACTACACCGGCAGCGTGTAAGTTTTCGTAAATATCCAGACGAGCATTGTAACCAAAATCACCTTTACCTTCACGTACTTTCTGAACAACTACCGCACCTTCTTTACCAGCGTTAGCAACGATCTGACGAAGTGGCTCTTCGATAGCACGCTTGATGATTTCAACACCGGTTGTTTCGTCAGCATTGTCACCCTTCATATTTTCGATAGTGTCGATTGCACGAATATAAGCTACGCCACCACCCGGGATGATACCTTCTTCGATAGCAGCACGAGTTGCACGCAAAGCATCGTCCACGCGGTCTTTCTTTTCTTTCATTTCTACTTCAGAAGCAGCACCTACATAGAGAACAGCCACACCACCTGACAATTTAGCCAGACGTTCCTGCAATTTCTCACGGTCATAGTCAGACTTAGTTGCTACAATCTGTGCTTTGATCTGTTCGCAACGTTCCTTGATGCTGTCTTTGTTACCTGCACCGTTTACAACAGTTGTATAGTCTTTAGTAACTGTAACTTTGTCAGCAGTACCCAACATTTCGATGGTAGCCTGTTCCAGTTTCAAACCTTTTTCTTCGCTGATAACAACACCACCTGTCAGGATAGCGATATCTTCCAGCATTTCTTTACGACGGTCACCGAAGCCCGGAGCTTTCACAGCACAAATCTTCAATTGAGAACGCAGACGGTTTACTACCAATGTAGTCAACGCTTCGCTATCTACATCTTCTGCAATGACCAACAGCGGACGACCTGTCTGTACAGCCGGTTCGAGGATAGGCAAGAAATCTTTCAGGTTAGAAATCTTCTTGTCATAGATCAGGATGTAAGGTTTCTCCATCTCACATTCCATCTTTTCCGTATTTGTCACGAAGTAAGCTGACAAATAGCCACGGTCGAACTGCATACCTTCTACTACACCGATAGTAGTATCTGTTCCTTTTGCTTCTTCGATAGTGATCACACCGTCTTTAGAAACCTTACGCATAGCGTCAGCAATCAATTTACCGATTACCGGGTCGTTATTTGCAGATACAGTGGCAACCTGTTCGATCTTGTCATAGTTGTCACCTACAGTTTCAGCCTGATCCTTGATTGATTCTACCACTTTGGCAACGGCTTTGTCGATACCACGTTTGATATCCATCGGGCTAGCACCGGCAGTTACGTTTTTCAAACCTTCAGCTACGATAGCCTGTGCAAGAACGGTTGCAGTAGTTGTACCGTCACCGGCATCGTCACCTGTTTTAGAAGCAACTTCTTTTACTAACTGTGCACCAGTATTCTGGTAAGCATCTGACAATTCGATTTCCTTTGCCACTGTCACACCATCTTTTGTGATGTGCGGAGCACCGAATTTCTTCTCGATGATAACGTTACGTCCTTTCGGGCCCAGAGTTACTTTTACTGCATTTGCCAAAGCATCGACACCTTTTTTCAATTGGTCACGGGCATCGATATTGAATAATATTTCTTTTGCCATTTCTTTATTTACTATTTAAAGATTTATTTACTATTATTAATTAACCCAAAACAGCGAGAACATCGCTCTGACGCATGATCAGATATTTAGTACCTTCAACGTCAAGTTCTGTTCCGGCATATTTACCATAAAGAACTGTATCGCCTACTTTCAATACCATTTCTTCGTCTTTCGTACCGTGACCTACTGCCACAACTTCACCCTTCAAAGGTTTTTCTTTTGCTGTATCAGGGATAATGATACCACCAATTGTTTTTTCTTCTGCAGGTGCAGGGAGGATAAGCACTCTGTCTGCTAATGGTTTAATGTTCATAGTTACTTGTTATATTTTAGTTATACATTTAATAGTAGATGTTATCCGCCATTTTTCAGGCGGAACGCTAAAGTTATTGCGAAAAGCGTGCCAAAGTAAATAAATGATTCTTTGTCAGAATTTGACTGACAAAATGACTGACAACTTGCATTGTATGGCAAAAAAGTATATTTGTCTCCCACTTTTTAAACAAAACAAAAGGATTATTCCTTATAATGACGTATATTCGTAAACGAACCATCAAATGCACTGTATAAATAATATGAATAGAATAGCATCCGGCCTCATCATCGCCTCTTGCGTTTTCTACTCCTGCACTTCGCGTTCAGGAGAGATTCCTCCTGTACACGGACAACAAACAGACTCGCTGTTGCAAGATACAATAGTTCAACCCGAAGTTAAACCAGTTGATAAAAAACTCACAGCAGAGCAGATACAAATCACTAAAGATTTGTTGTACGACCAATATACATTGGATGATATCTATCCTTATAAAGACACTACCCGGCAGTTTCAATGGGATAAAATCAAAGAACAGCTGGCCTTACTCGAAAATATACAGTTGCAGCCTTCCACGTGGGCAATTCTCCAGAATTACAAAAACAGGAATGGAGAAGCGCCACTGGTGAGAAGTTTCAAAAGAAATGCTTACGGACGAGTGGCAGATACACTCGGTATAGAACGTTATCAATCCGTTCCACTTTATTTGCTGACTGACACATTGGTACCCGAACGTTACGGGCAGGATGGAGAACTGACCCGTTTCATCGAAAATGGAGAAAAATTCATTAAAGCAGAACCGGTGTTTACCGGAGATGAATGGATGATTCCTAAAAAGTATGTCAAAGTAATCGGAGATACGGTTGTTTTTAACAAAGCTATTTTCATAGACCGCCACAATCAGAACATCACTTCTCTCGAACGTAGCGGAAAAGGTCAATGGGTGGTTCGCAGTATGAATCCTTCCACTACGGGACGTCATCTGCCGCCATATGCACAGGAAACTCCGTTAGGTATGTTTGTTTTACAGGAAAAGAAAGTAAAGATGGTATTTTTAAAAGACGGTTCGAAAGAAACGGGAGGTTATGCGCCTTATGCCAGCCGTTTCACAGGTGGGGCCTATATCCATGGAGTACCGGTCAATGCTCCCCGCAAGACGCAGATTGAATATAGTCCGTCGTTGGGAACGACACCGCGTTCGCATATGTGTGTACGAAACGCGACTTCCCACGCCAAGTTTATCTATGACTGGGCACCTGTAAATGAGACTATTATTTTTGTATTGGAATAGCGCTGAACAAACATACATCCCTGTCCGAATCCTCACTATCTATCGTTCAAAGTATTATTAGAAAACTTCTTTTCGATAAGGAGAGAACTTGCTTTCCCTACCGGGCAAAGTTACTTCCCCTTTACTTCAATCTATAAACGCAAGTTGCGTTTATAAAAACGGAAGTTGCATTTATATAAATGCAAGTTGCAATTTTATAAACAAAAGTTGCGTTTATAGATTACCCTATAACCTTAATAAGTTTACTTCCCATGCAAAGGAAGTTTGCATAGGGAGAAAAGAAACTTTTCTATATATACTTGAGGGGAAAGATAAAGAGGCCTGAACTTTTCAGTCCAGACCTCCAGCATAAAAAGGGATTATCCCGTATTATCTTATCAAGCGTGTGTAAAATTCTCTTTTATTTCTCTTCAGTCTCATTCAAGCCATACTTTGCTCTCGTTATATTCCGTACAAGTTCTCTCTGCACACTTTCCAATGCACTTATTTCTTTCTGCATCAACTCCAAAGCAGAACCTTTCTGCAATAAATAAGACCGTTCTGAATATTTTATAAAAGAAGTAGGAACTTCCTGTTTTTCTTCCTTATAATGGGCAATTACATGCCGCAAGGCCTCCGATCTATATTTGCAGATCGCTTTTCGTTCGGCGTAATATAAATCTTTATAAGAATTTTCTTCGCTTCTCAACTTTTTCCAAAAAGCAGCAAAGGCTGCAGATACAGCATCTTTCTGCTCCTTGGTCACTGCTTCAGTCTGTTTCTTCTTGAGATCCCTATATTCCTTATATGTATTTAAAAACTTATCCAACTCGTCTTTTGCAGCCTTATGCTCCAACCGGAAAGTTTCCAAAGAAGCAGGACGCTCATATTCGACAACCTGTTGCAGATAAGGCAAATCGTTCCAACTTATATATTTATTGTTTGCTTCACAGTAATCCGCGTAAGCCGCTGCAAGCTGCCAACTATATTCTTTTGTCTTTTGACTCAATTCCTCGTTGATGGCAGACAAGTTCTTTTCCATCTCTTTCAAGTCCTGCGCTGATGCCGTTTGCATACTTCCCCATCCGGAGAGAAACAAACAAAAAATACTCCATAAAACTGTTTTCATAATAAAATGATTTAATTTTTCTCCAAAGTTATTATTTCTCTACAGAATTCCAAACACAATTACAGATTTGCGATATATTTCCATAATGGAGCAGCATTCAGTGCTTGCATAATTTCGTTCTTATCTAGCAGGCTTCTCACTTCTTCCAATGTGAGCAGATGTACAGTGATATCTTCAGTATCTTCAAGATGTTGATGATCTATCAGTTCTACGTCTGTGGCAAGAAAGCAGTAGGTCAGATTGGTATGAGTGCTCGGATTAGCGGAAATCACCATATACTCTTGCCAGTTTCCTTTTCCATAGCCCGTTTCTTCCCACAATTCACGCTGGGCGGACACCAATGGCGAAGCATCTTCCTTCTCGCAGACACCGGCACACAGTTCATAACAAGTTCGTTCGATTCCCGGACGGTACTGGCGGACAAAAACGAATTTACCGTCTTTGGTAATGGCAATGGTATTTACCCAGTCGGGATACTCAAGGATATAATATTCGGGGATATGGTTACCATTGGGAAGTAGCATATCTTCGCAACGCACAGTCAGCCATGGACGGCGAAATAAATATTTGCTACTCACCGTTTTCCAAGCTTTATTCTTTTCTTCCATAAGGTCTGTTTTTTCTTCCGGCAAAAATACAAATTTCCTCCGGATTATCCTATCCTTCCGGTTGCTTGTTTTTATTCGTCCGTGTCGATACAAGTGATCTCTATCTCATGTATCTGCTCCAGATATTTTTTGGTAGAGCTTACCAAAGAACTTCCCATGTAGAATAAAAACATCAGGCTGATAATAACCATCAATGCACCAATCATGGCAAAACGACTGCGCTGTTCAAAAATACTGCTATTCATAACTCTGCCTCCTCTTATTTTTTGTCCACCACAAAGATAGCACGCGAAGGCTACAAAAAAGTTACAAGAATGTTTCAAAAAACTTAAATATTGAAATAGTGTTCGTATCTTTGCACCAACTAACAACCTTTTATTACAATATGGCATTTACGAATAATATTATGATTGTCCGGCATAAATTGCTGGCGGACCTTGTCAGACTCTGGAAAAACGATGAATTAGTGGAAAAGATAGACCGGCTCCCGATTGAGTTGAGTCCACGAAAATCAAAACCTGTAGGACGTTGTTGTATACACAAAGAACGTGCGGTGTGGAGATACAAGACTTTTCCCTTGATGGGTCTGGATATGACAGACGAACACGACGAAGTTACCCCGCTTTCCGAATATGCACGACTGGCATTGAGCCGCCCCGAACCGGAAAAGGAGAATATCATGTGCGTCATCGATGAGGCCTGTTCTTCCTGCATACAAATCAATTATGAAATAACCAACCTTTGCCGCGGATGTGTGGCACGTAGCTGTTATATGAACTGCCCCAAGGATGCGATACGTTTCAAGAAAAACGGTCAGGCAATGATTGACCATGACACGTGTGTCAGTTGCGGTATTTGTCACAAAAGTTGTCCTTATCACGCTATTGTATATATTCCCGTACCTTGTGAAGAATCTTGTCCGGTAAAGGCTATCAGTAAAGATGAACATGGTATAGAGTATATTGATGAAAGCAAATGTATCTATTGCGGAAAATGCATGAATGCTTGTCCGTTCGGTGCTATCTTCGAAATCTCGCAAACGTTCGATGTATTGCAACGGATCCGGAAAGGAGAAAAGATGGTTGCCATCATTGCTCCATCTATTTTGGGACAGTTCAAGACTTCCATCGGACAAGTATACGGTGCTTTCAAAGAAATAGGATTTACCGATGTGATCGAAGTAGCCGAAGGCGCCATGTCAACCACTAGCAATGAAGCTCACGAGTTGTTGGAGAAGTTGGAAGAGGGTCAGAAGTTTATGACAACTTCCTGTTGTCCTTCTTATATCGAACTGGTAGAGAAACATATTCCGGATATGAAACCTTATGTTTCTACCACCGGATCACCGATGTACTATACCGCACGGATTGCCAAAGAAAAGCATCCGGATGCTAAGATTGTATTTGTCGGTCCTTGCGTAGCAAAACGAAAAGAAGTACGCCGCGATGAAGCTGTGGATTATATCCTGACGTTCGAAGAAATCGGTTCGATTCTCGACGGGCTGGACATTCAGCTGGAACAAATGCAGGAGTTCTCCGTATTACATACTTCCGTTCGCGAAGCACACGGATTTGCACAGGCAGGTGGTGTGATGGGAGCTGTCAAAGCTTATCTGAAAGAAGAAGCGGAGAAAATCAATGCGATACAAGTGTCGGACATCAATAAAAAGAATATCGCTCTGCTGCGTGCCTGTGCCAAGACGGGAAAGGCTGCCGGACAGTTTATTGAAGTGATGGCATGCGAAGGAGGATGTATCACCGGACCGAGTACGCATAATGACATTGTTTCGGGACGTCGCCAACTGGCACAAGAGCTGCTCAAACGGAAAGAGAGCTATGAAACAATGGATTGATAAACTACGACAGGAAAGAACACTGACACCGGAAGAATTCCGGCAACTGTTGACCGGATGTGACGCAGAAACTCTGCGTTACATCAATAAACAGGCGCAGGAAGTCACACTCCTCCACTTCGGAAACAAAATTTATATCCGCGGACTGATTGAAATCAGCAACTGCTGCCGGAATAACTGTTATTACTGTGGTATTCGAAAAGGAAATCCGAATATCGAACGTTACCGGTTAAGCCGGAAGAGTATACTGGACTGTTGCAAACAGGGCTATGAACTGGGATTCCGCACCTTTGTATTACAAGGAGGAGAGGATCCTGCACTGACAGACGATCAGATAGAAATGACCGTCGCCCGTATCAGACAGGAGTATCCGGATTGTGCCATTACGCTGTCGCTCGGTGAAAAATCACGTGAGGCATACGAACGTTTCTTCCGTGCCGGAGCCAACCGTTATCTGTTACGTCACGAAACTTATAATGAGTTGCATTACCGGCAACTGCATCCGGCGGAAATGTCCGGCAAACAACGTCTGCAATGTTTAGCGGATTTGAAAGAGATCGGTTATCAGACAGGAACCGGAATTATGGTCGGCAGTCCGGGACAAACAGTAGAGCATATCATTGAGGATCTATTGTTTATAGAAAAGCTCCGCCCGGAAATGATTGGCATCGGACCTTTCCTGCCGCATCATGACACGCCTTTTGCAGAACATCCCAGCGGAACGGTGGAACAGACGATTCTTCTATTATCCATCTTCCGCCTGATGCATCCGTCCGCATTGATTCCGGCAACAACAGCTCTTGCCACTCTCATTCCTGATGGCAGGGAACGGGGTATTTTAGCAGGTGCCAATGTGGTTATGCCCAACCTGTCTCCCCGGGAGGAGCGAAGAAAATACGAATTATACAATGACAAAGCTTCACTCGGAGCGGAATCTGCCGAAGGGCTGGCTGCCTTACAAAAGCAATTGAATGCCATCGGTTACGAGATTTCTACCGAAAGAGGCGACTTTAAGTGCACCACAGACTGCACAGATTCACAAAGATTTATTTCGGATTAAATCTTAATCTGTGATATTCGGGCAACTCATGGTGAAAAAACAGAAAATATATGATATACCAAAAAGATTCATCAAAAGCAGAAGAGTTTATCCATCATGAAGAGATTCTGGATACGCTGGAATATGCGCAGAAGAATAAGGATAACCGTGTCCTGATTGAACAACTGATTGAAAAAGCTGCTCTGTGCAAAGGACTGACGCACCGGGAAGCAGCCGTTCTGCTGGAATGTAACCAACCTGACCTGATAGAACGTATCTTTCATCTCGCCAAAGAAATCAAACAGAAGTTTTACGGCAACCGCATTGTCATGTTCGCACCACTTTATTTATCAAACTATTGCGTAAATGGTTGCGTATATTGTCCGTATCATGCTAAAAACAAAACGATTGCACGCAAGAAGCTGACGCAGGAGGAAATTCGCCGGGAAGTGATTGCCTTGCAGGATATGGGACATAAGCGGCTCGCTCTTGAAGCGGGTGAACATCCGTCACTAAATCCGATAGAATATATTCTGGAATCTATTCAAACGATTTACAGTATCAAACATAAAAACGGAGCTATCCGCCGCGTAAACGTAAATATCGCAGCCACTACAGTAGAAAATTATCGCCGATTAAAAGAGGCGGGTATCGGTACGTATATCTTATTCCAAGAGACTTATCACAAGGACAACTACGAAGCACTTCATCCCACCGGCCCCAAGAGTAATTACGCCTATCACACCGAAGCGATGGACCGTGCCATGGAAGGGGGAATCGATGATGTAGGTATTGGTGTGCTTTTCGGTTTGAATACTTATCGGTATGATTTTATCGGATTGTTAATGCATGCCGAACATCTGGAAGCCAAATTTGGTGTAGGTCCTCATACAATCAGCGTGCCGCGTATCTGTTCGGCGGACGACATTGATGCGGGAGATTTTCCGAATGCAATCTCCGATGAGATATTCAGTAAAATTGTAGCTGTTATCCGCATGGCCGTTCCTTATACGGGAATGATTATTTCCACACGTGAATCACAAGAATCACGTAAAAAGGTGCTCGAATTGGGTATCTCACAAATCAGCGGCGGTTCACGCACCAGTGTAGGCGGATATGCTGAAACAGAATTACCCGACCATAATTCCGCGCAATTTGACGTAAGCGATACCCGGACATTGGACGAAGTGGTCAACTGGTTGCTCGAACTCGGATATATCCCCAGTTTCTGTACTGCCTGTTACCGGGAAGGACGGACAGGCGACCGTTTCATGTCATTAGTAAAATCCGGCCAGATAGCCAACTGTTGCGGCCCCAATGCACTGATGACCCTGAAAGAGTATCTGGAAGATTATGCTTCCGAAGATACCCGCCAGAAAGGATTAGAATTGATTCTAAAAGAAACAGACCGGATCCCCAACCCCAAAATCAGGGAAATAGCTATCCGAAACCTCAAAGCCATAGCCGCAGGGCAAAGAGATTTTAGATTTTAAATAATACGCCAATGTGTCAATGTGCTAATATGTCAATTAGTTCATTCATGCGCAGCCAATTGGCACATTTGCACATTAAAAAATTATTAATTATGAACTTAACAGATACTCCAAATGCAAACAGACTTCATATAGCCCTTTTCGGTAGACGAAACTGTGGTAAATCTTCTCTTATCAATGCATTGACAGGACAGGACACCGCCCTCGTTTCAAATACTCCGGGAACGACTACCGACCTTGTATCCAAAGCTATGGAAATTCAAGGTATTGGTCCGTGTTTGTTTATAGATACTCCGGGGTTCGATGATGAGGGAGAACTGGGGGAGCTGCGTATCAGCCGGACTTTAAAGGCTATCGAGAAAACGGATATTGCATTGCTACTATGTGGAGACACTACTTTTTCTCATGAAAAGGAGATGCTGGCATTATTGAAAGAGAAAAATATCCCTGTCATTCCGATATTGAACAAAATAGATATACGAGAAAATAGCGATAGCTTAGCTACGTATATTGAGAACGAATGTAAAATACGCCCATTACTTATCAGTGTCAAAGAAAAGACAGGAATTGAACAGATCCGGCAAGCCATTCTCGAAAAACTACCTTCAGATTTCGGTCAACAGAATATCACCGGGGAGCTTGTTACAGAAAACGACCTTGTACTTCTGGTCATGCCGCAGGATATTCAGGCTCCCAAAGGCAGACTGATTCTGCCCCAAGTGCAGACTATCCGCGAATTGTTGGATAAGAAATGTCTCGTAGTGACTTGTACCACTGACAAGTTTTCGGCAACCCTGCAAGCTCTTGCCCGTCCCCCGAAATTAATCGTCACCGATTCACAGGTCTTCAAGACTATTTATGAACAGAAGCCAAAGGAAAGTGAACTAACCTCTTTCTCTGTGCTTTTCGCTGGATATAAAGGTGATATTCATTATTATGTAGAAAGTGCAACTGCCATTGAAGGACTAACGGAATCGTCACGTGTACTGATAGCGGAAGCTTGTACACACGCTCCCCTTTCAGAAGATATAGGAAGAGTGAAACTTCCCCGTTTGTTACGGAAACGAATTGGAGAGAATCTGCAAATTGATATGGTAGCCGGAACCGACTTTCCACAGGACCTGACTCCTTACTCTCTCGTTATCCATTGCGGAGCATGTATGTTCAATCGTAAATACGTACTTAGCCGTATTGAACGCGCGCGGGAGCAACATATTCCTATGACGAATTATGGAGTGGCAATTGCTTTCCTCAATGGCATACTAGATCAAATAAAGTATTAAATCCCAGTCAAAAAAAGAGTCCGGTGTAATACCGAACTCTCACAATATATAGTAAATTATTAACTGCTTATTTCTTCACAACAGCAATCAGCTCCTCTGCTGAAACAAGATTCTGTTCTCCTGTCTCCATATTCTTCAGCATTGCTTTGCCTTCGTTCATTTCATTCTCACCGACAATAGCTACAAACGGAATATTCTTTGCATTGGCATAACTCATCTGTTTCTTCATCTTGGATGCATCCGGGAAAATCTCTGCACGAATACCTGCAGCACGCACTTTAGCCAGAATTGCCATAGAGAAAGCTGCCTCCTTTTCACCGAAGTTGATAAACAGAATTTCTGTTCCATTTACAGCTTCTTTCGGATAAAGATCGAGTTGGTTCAATACGTCGAAGATACGGTCTGCACCAAAAGAGATACCTACTCCCGACACTCCTGCCATACCGAATACTCCGGTCAGATTATCATAACGGCCACCTCCTGTGATACTGCCAATCTGCACATCCAATGCTTTCACTTCAAAGATAGCACCTGTATAATAGTTCAGTCCGCGAGCTAGTGTCAGGTCAAGTTCGATTTCATTCTTCAAGCCCATTGCTTCCAATGTATTCAGGATAAATTCGCTTTCTTCCACTCCCTTCAATCCTACTTCACTGGCTGATAATACATTTTTCAATGTTGCCAACTTTTCCGCATTCGTACCGCTAAGAAGAATAATCGGCTGCAACTTGGCAATAGCCTCATCACTGATCCCCTTCTCTTTCAGTTCGGCATTTACATTATCCAAACCGATTTTATCCAGTTTATCAATCGCTACGGTAATATCGACAATCTTATCTGATTCACCTATAATTTCAGCGATACCGGAAAGAATCTTACGGTTGTTAATCTTAATACATACTCGAATATTGAAACGACTGAAAACAGTATCGACAATCTGCATCAATTCCACTTCATTCAGTAATGAATCACTTCCTACAACATCAGCATCGCATTGATAAAATTCACGATAGCGTCCCTTCTGCGGACGGTCGGCACGCCATACCGGTTGAATCTGATAACGTTTGAACGGGAAAGTGATTTCATCACGATGCATCACCACGTAGCGGGCAAAAGGTACTGTCAAATCATAACGCAAACCTTTCTCACAGAATTTGCTTGCCAGTTTGGCAGCATTACGGCTTAACAATTCTTCGTCAGTAATCCCGGAAAAATAATCTCCTGAATTCTGAATCTTAAAGAGTAGTTTATCCCCTTCATCGCCGTACTTTCCCATCAGTGTAGAAAGCATCTCCATCGAAGGAGTCTCTATCTGCTGAAATCCATACAAATGATATACGTCACGAATCGTATTGAATATATAATTACGCTTCGCCATTTCTACCGGCGAAAAGTCACGAGTTCCTTTAGGAATACTTGGTTTTGCTGCCATCATATTACTGTTTATAATTTTAATTGTGCAAATTTACTGCAAATTTCCGAGCAATGCTTACATATACTAAAAAAAATCCTCCATAGTCTTCGGAAAGACTGCGGAGGATCTCTTTTTATTTTATAGAAGGAAGCTGGCAAACCTGCCTTTTCCCTCTTTCATTTCTTAGTCTCTTCTACCCATGAAGATCATGATGTAGTAAACCAATGTAGCCAGTGAACCTAATGCAGCAACTACATACGTATAAGCAGCAGAACGAAGAGCATCTTCAGCCTGTGCATGATTATACGAATTAGTAATGCCGGATGAGCTCAACCATACCAATGCACGTTTACTTGCATTGATTTCCACCGGCAGCGTGATAAAGCTGAACAGGGTAGTCATGGCGAACAGGATAATACCTGCCAGCAATAACTGCGGAAAAGAGTTTACCAGCAAGATACCACCCAACAATACCCACGTCATAATGGAAGAAGCAAAGTTCACAACCGGAACCAATGCACTACGCATTTTCAACGGAGCGTACATACGTGCATGCTGCACAGCGTGTCCACATTCATGGGCTGCTACGGCAGCCGCCATAATGCTGTTACTTTCATACACTCCTTCACTCAAATTCACGGTTTTGTTAGTAGGATTGTAGTGGTCGGTCAATCGTCCCGGCGTATGTGTAACCTGTACATCATAAATTCCATTGTCATGCAACATCTTCAAAGCAACATCGCGTCCTGTCATTCCGTTTCCTGTAGGAATCTTAGAGTACTTCTTGAATTTGTTTTGCAAATTCATCTGCACCAGCCAACTGACAACAGCGATTCCTATAAATAATACCCAATAAGACATCATATACTTTTCAATTTTAATTATTACTCTATATCTCTGAAACAAATTGTTTGCCAAAAATAAGGGGAAACTACCAATGTCAGAATAGTTTCCCCTCGCTTTTATGAAGAATTAGCTAAAAATTAGTCAATTGTCAGTTCTACTACATAGTCAATATCTTTCGGAACCTCTGCAAACTCAAGCAAAACACCTGCTTTCGTCTTTGTGAAACGAACCGGAGACTGATCTTTAAACAAGACTGCTTTCTTAATTTTCTTGTCTGTCAACGGCAGGAATAAAGCCCTGTCTTTCAGGTCAAGGATATGCACATAGAGTTTATTTCCTTTTTGTGTTGTCACTCCCCAATCATGCGGAGCAACTACACCACTTCGTGTTCCATAGATCGTTTCGCCATATTGTTTCATCCACTCTCCCATCTCTGCCAAGCGTTGCACAGCTACCGCAGGAAGTTCTCCATCGGGTTGAGGACCGATATTCATCAAAAGATTGGCATTCTTACCGGCTGCTTTCACCAGATAATGAATCAATGTCTTCGTAGATTTATAATTCTGGTCGGTAATCTTATATCCCCACATGCCATTCATTGTTTCACAAGTTTCCAACGGCAGATGGCTTACATCTTGCCCGGAAAGTCCGGCAGAATTTTCACCGGGCAGATCACGTTCAAAAATCTGAATATCTTCACCTTCAAAAGGTGTCTGGTGATGATTGTTACCGATAAGACATCCCGGCTGGAGTCTATGAATCAGCCTATATTGCTCCGGTAATTCCCAATCGAATTTTTCATTCTGGTCCTGATCCCACCATCCGTCAAACCAGATAGCACCTATGGGACCATAATTCGTCAGCAACTCCGTCAACTGATTATTCATGAATTGATAATAACTTTTCCAATCCCCTTTCGAGTTCGCACGTCCTGTCCCCTGCCCTGTACGTCCCCAAGGATAGTCCTCACGCGCCCAGTCAAGATGTGAGTAATAAAAATGAAGCTTGATACCCTGCTTGGCACAGGCTGCTGCCAGTTCTTTCACGATATCTCTTTTAAAAGGGGTGGCTTTGACTACGTTATAATCCGAATACTTGGTATCAAACATAGAAAAACCTTCGTGATGACGGGTAGTGAAACAGATATATTTAGCTCCCGAAGCTTTAATAGCAGCCACCCATTTATCCGCATCAAACTTGGAAGGATAGAATCCACCTGCCAGTTTGGCATACTCTTTATAATTCAGATTATTATTTGACATAGTCCACTCACCGGAAGCGAGCATAGCATATAGCCCCCAGTGAAGAAAAATGCCAAACTTATTGTCTTGAAATTCCTGTCGTGCTTTCAGATTCTCTTCAGCAGGTTGATAGGGAAATTGTGCAAATACTCCCAAGTTCATGACGAACAACAAAAGGAAAGTTATAAAACGTGTTTTCATAAGGCGTACATTATTATAGGCTTGAAAAAGGTTAAATCGGTAAATGCGCTATCGCAGAGAAGAAATATTTTAGGCACGGATTACACGGATTTCACGGTATTAATTAAAAAGAAACCGTGAAATCCGTGTAATCCGTGCCTAATCAATTGTTATTCTTCAGTATAACGTTCGATCGTCTGTGCTCTGTCCGGTCCTACGGAAACAATCTTGATTTCTACACCAAGCTGCTCTTCCAGGAAAGTCAGATAAGCGTTGAATTCTTCCGGGAATTCATCTTCGCTCTGCATCTTAGTCATATCCGTCTGCCAGCCGGGAAGTTCCGCATACACTGGTTCTACCCCTTCTGTGATGTCATACGGGAAATAATCGATTTCTTCACCGTTCACTTTGTAAGCAACACAAGCTTTGATTGTTTCGAAAGTATCGAGTACATCGCTCTTCATCATAATCAATTTGGTAACCCCGTTTATCATAACGGAATACTTCAGCGCTACCAGGTCGATCCATCCGCAACGACGTTTACGTCCGGTAACAGAACCGAATTCATGTCCCAAAGTACACATCTTGTCACCTGTTTCATCAAATAGTTCTGATGGGAACGGACCTGCTCCTACACGAGTACAGTATGCTTTGAAAATACCATATACTTCACCTATACGGTTAGGCGCCACTCCCAGTCCGGTGCAGGCTCCCGCACATACGGTATTGGAAGAAGTCACAAACGGATATGAACCGAAATCAATATCAAGCATAGTACCCTGAGCTCCTTCACAAAGAACACTCTTACCATCTTTCAACAGATTATTCACTTCATGTTCGCTATCTACAAAATGGAATTGTTTCAGGTATTCGATACCTTCCAACCATGCTTTTTCCAATTCTGTCAGGTCATATTCATAATTCAGACTCTTCAGGATTTGCTCGTGACGAGCCTTCGCAGCAGCATACTTCTCATCGAAGTTATGAAGAATGTCACCTACACGAACACCGTTACGGCTCACTTTATCCGTATAAGTAGGACCGATCCCTTTGCCGGTAGTTCCTACTTTGGCATCTCCTTTGGCTGCTTCATAAGCAGCATCCAGAATACGGTGTGTCGGAAGAATCAGATGAGCTTTCTTTGAAATGTGCAAACGTTCTTTCAGCGGATGACCTGATGCCTCAAGTGCTTCTGCCTCTGCCTTAAACAATGCGGGATCAAGTACCACACCGTTACCGATGATGTTTACCTTGTTTCCCTGAAAAATACCGGAAGGAATAGAGCGGAGCACATATTTCTGTCCTTCGAACTCAAGCGTGTGACCGGCATTCGGGCCGCCCTGAAAACGAGCAACCACATCATACTTAGGTGTTAAAACGTCGACTACTTTTCCTTTACCTTCGTCGCCCCATTGTAATCCTAATAGAACATCTACTTTCATTTTTCTTTTTTATTGTTGTTATTTACTTTTTTCCGTTTGTTAGCTCTGTCGCACTTACTACATACTCCATATATATATAAGGAGTAATGTGAAAGCTGGAAGCGGCTCAATTTCGTATTTTCAATGGCATGCTGTAATTCCTCGTTCTGAAACTCGGTCACTCTACCACATTGAGTACATATCTGATGATGATGTGTCTCGCGATTATATGATTTTTCGTATTGGGAAGAAGTGCCGAACTGATGCTTAATGACCAATCGTGCATTAATAAGGAGGATAATAGTGTTGTAGAGAGTTGCACGGCTCACCCGGAAATTCTCCTGGTCCATCATCCGTAAATAAAGCATGTCAATATCGAAGTGACCGTCGATAGAATAAATAGTATCGAGTATGGCGTAACGTTCAGGAGTCTTACGATGCCCGTTCGCCGTGAGATATTCCGTGAATATCTGCCTTACTGTATCTTTCACGTTTTGAGTTTCCATCATCAGCCAAAATTAGCGCGAACAAAGTTAAGCCTTTTTTGCGGAAAGCAAAAGAAATTCTTAGAAATAAGTAATGGGTTAATTATTCTTCAGTCTCTTCTTTCACCATGTTGTAGAGCATCTGCTCCCCTTCCAAGGTAGAATCAGCCATTCCCTCCACCAGACGGCATACTTGAAAAGCATGTTCTTCACTATGCTGCATATATTTGCGGATAACCAGTAAAGCAGCGTTACGAACGTGATAACTGTCGGAATGTACGGCACAGATCGCCTGATCGAGTAATTCACCGGAAGCGCGTTCAGTCATATCGCCTTTCTTCATCAGAAGACGGGCGGCCGTCAGAAAACCACAAGTCTGTATATACTCCTGCTCGTCAGCAATCCAGTGAAAAGATTTGGCCGGAGCATACGGCAAATGCTGGAAGAGATTCATGCAAGTCAGTTCGGCTATCTCGATATTCCGGATATTTTCTACCCAAATGTCGGCTATCTCGGGATAAAATGTTTCAATCGGCTGAAGCATTCCCGCCAGAATTTTACATTCGCGAATGTCCTCTTTCCACAGAGCCTGTGCCAGGTCATGATTCTTCTCATAACTTTCGGCAATCATCTTGATGCGGGGCAGTTCTACTCCGAAATTGAGTTTATAAACCAGCCCTTTCTCACGCATACTTTGGGACACAGCCCCGTTCATAGAGAGACGGAGCTGTGTCTTGATATCTTTCAATTGTTCTTTAATATCCATTTCAAATCAGTTGTTTATTGAAGGCAACGGAGAATAATCAGTGCTGTAACGCAACATTTGTTCTACATAACCCTCATCATAGGAAACTGTGACATCTGTAACAGTTCCGTTTTCATCTGTCACCAGTTCGTATTTCGGATTCACAAAGCCTTTGTAAGGAGCCAGATTCAGCTTCTTATAACGTTCCAGAACTTCTGCATGCAGAGCCGGATCCACTTTTACCGCATAGTTTTCTACCAATGTACGGGCACCTTCAAAATCACCAGTCGACTTGATGCGCTGGATTTCAGCTAATAATTCACCGAAAAGTTGACGTACCTTCTGATAGTCATTGATAACCACATAAGTCTTTCCGTCTTTTTTCACCAGTTCCACCGCTTTATCAGCAGCCCCCTTTTCAAATACCCAACGGGCTATCAGCTGGCGATTGCGCATGTGAGCTTCTTCAACACTATTTCCCGGTTCAATACGTACCAGTTGTGTCATCAACCCATTCATCAGATAAGTATAGTATTGAGCCTTATAAGCATCGGGAGAAGAGAGCAGCCCCAATTCCACCAGCTTCGGATCGGCTACATAATACAATCCGAATAAATCGGCCCGTGCCTCTTCGATAGTAGAACCATAAGCCTTCAATGCATCAGGATCTACCCCCGGAAGCAACTTGCCGGAACCGTGTCCCAGACATTCATGCAAGTCTGTATGAAGCTCATCCGTCAAGTCAGAATAAGCATCGATCAGCTGTAATTCCGCATCACTATAAACAAATTCTTCGTTGAATCCGTTTCCATGAGCAGCTTTATTATAAGCATCCGTTATGTTTCCGATAGTCACCGATTTGGAGCCATGATGGGCACGAATCCAGTTGGCATTCGGCAGATTGATACCGATAGCAGTTGCCGGATAAAGATCACCCGCAAGAATAGCGGCAGTGATTACTTTAGCCGATACGCCTTTCACCTTTTCTTTCTTAAAAGACTTATCAACCGGAGAATGATCTTCAAACCATTGCGCGTTACTGCTGATAATCTCCGTACGGTGTGTCGATTCCAGATCTTTGAAGTTCACCAAAGATTCCCAGCTCGCTTTCATCCCCAAAGGATCGCCGTAACTTTCGGTAAATCCGTTCACAAAATCGATCCGTGAGTCAAGGTCTTTCACCCAAAGAATCGCATATTCATCAAAATCTTTCAAATCACCGGTTTCATAAAATTGGATCAGCTTGGTGATAACAGCTTTTTGTGCCTCATTCTCTGCCACACCTTCCGCTTTCTTCAGCCAATAAACAATCTTCTCAATTGCCTGTGTATAAAGCCCGCCTACTTTCCAAACCTTCTCTGTCAACTTCCCGTTTTCTTTTACCAAACGACTATTCAGTCCATAAGAAACCGGTGTTTCATCTTTCGGATCTTTCAGCACGCTATAGAAACTTTCCGCCTCTTTCTGCGTCACTCCATCATAATAATTACAAGCAGAGGTCAACACAAGATCTTCGCCATCCGCTTGGTTTACCCGTTTCGGCATAACCGTCGGATCGAAAATCACCGGAAACAGTTCGGCACAAAGCTGTTCGGCAGTCTGCCCTTTCTCCAATGGAAGCAACTTGGCATCCAGACCGAGCACGGCCTGTTTCAAAAATTCCTGTGAGAAGTTCGGCACAAATTTCTCCATACCATAGTGGTGATGAATACCATTGGAGAACCATACCCTTTTCAGATACACCTCCATGTTTTTAAAATCAGGCGTCGTTTTATCTCCCTGATAGTTTGTATATACTGCTTCGAGCATCCTACGGATTCTCAAATTATATTTTCCATTCTGGTCAAACAGAATATCCCTTCCTTCCAGAGCAGCCTCTGTCAGGTAATAAATCAGTTCCTTCTGTTTCAGCGTCAGTTCCTCAAATCCGGGAACCTTATAACGCAATATCTGTAAATCAGCAAATTGTTCCACTGTATAATCAAATTTTCCTGCTTCAGCAGTTGTTGTTTTACTTCCTCCGCACGACGTTAAAAGCGTGGCGGCCACTGTCATTAAAATCAGATGTTTTCTCATAATGCTAGCATTGATTAATTAAAATGAGAAAAGGAATTATCCCCAAAATTTATCTTTCAGAGGTAATTCCTTTTGATCAGTTTCGGAACGCGCAATTATTTCTTATTTTCCAAATGTTTTTTGCGATATCCGTTAGGAGTTTCACCTACGTTTTTGTAAAATGCAGCGTAAAAAGATTGACGATTTGCAAAGCCAACCATAGCACTAATTTCTTCCACATTTTTGTCGGCATAACGTTTGTCCGTCAATAAATGCAAAGCATCTTTTACTCTGTATTCATTCAACAGGCAAGAATAGTTCATACCAAAGCGTGAGTTCACTACTGCAGAAAGGTAACGAGTATTCGTCTTCAATTCTTTCGCCAAGTCCTTAGCTGAATAATCAGGATCCTTGTACTTCTTCTGTACAACGATGATATTCAAGATTTTGTCATACAACTCGTCTGCCAATTCCGGTCTAATTAAAGACCTGTATGCAGCCTTCTTTTCTTTCTTTTCCCTCAAATTGTAGGGACGTTTTTTCGGAGTTTCTTCCGTTTTTTTGTTCTCTAAATCACTCATTGAATTAACTGGTTAGGGTTTGTTCATTTGTTAATAATTGCTCATTTGCAACATAACATGTTACAAATGTCTTACTTTTTTTTTAAACACACAATTATTTTGTGCATTTTTTTTCTAAATAAACAATCAAAAACCTTGAAAAAGAAGGAATAGCCTCGAATAATAAGAAACTTTAACTTATTTATAATTCATATCAGAAACAGAAATCTACACATGATGAAAATTGCCGAAGAAAAATGTACCTTTGCGGCATGGATAAATTAGCATCAATAAGAGAAACTCTAAAGACATATTTCGGATACGATAGTTTCCGTCCGCTGCAAGAAGAAATCATCCGCCATGTCCTGAATAAGCAGGATGCACTGGTATTAATGCCTACTGGCGGGGGGAAATCGATCTGCTACCAACTTCCTGCACTGCTTTGCAAAGGTACCGCTGTTGTCGTTTCTCCACTCATCTCATTGATGAAAGATCAGGTAGAAGCATTGCTGGCAAACGGCATCGCAGCCGGGGCACTGAACAGCAGTAATAACGAAACGGAAAACGTTCATCTGCGACGTGCCTGCATTGAGGGGCGACTGAAGCTGCTTTACATTTCACCGGAAAAACTTTTAGCAGAAAAGGATTATTTATTGCGGGATATGAACATCTCTCTGTTTGCTATTGATGAAGCGCATTGCATTTCACAATGGGGACATGACTTCCGTCCGGAATACACACAAATGGGAGTGCTCCACCAACAATTTCCGCAAATACCGATTGTCGCCCTAACTGCCACTGCGGATAAAATCACGCGCGAAGACATCGCACGGCAATTACACCTCAACCATCCACGTGTCTTCATCTCATCCTTCGACCGCCCCAACATCAGTCTGACTGTGAAACGTGGGTTTCAAGCGAAGGAAAAGAACAAGGCTATCTTAGAATTTATTCACCGTCACGGGAAAGAAAGTGGGATTATTTACTGTATGAGCCGGAGTAAGACAGAAACCGTTGCACAGATGTTGCAAAAGCAGGGTATCCGCTGCGGTGTCTATCATGCCGGATTATCCGCCCAACACCGGGACGAAACACAGGATGACTTTATCAACGACCGCATACAGGTGGTATGTGCCACCATTGCATTCGGAATGGGGATCGATAAATCAAATGTCCGCTGGGTCATACATTATAATCTTCCCAAAAGTATAGAAAGTTTTTATCAGGAAATAGGCCGTGCCGGACGTGACGGCCTCCCCAGCAGTACTGTCCTGTTTTATTCACTCGGAGATCTCATATTACTCACTAAATTTGCTTCGGAAAGCAATCAGCAGAACATCAATCTGGAAAAACTACAACGGATGCAACAATATGCTGAATCCGATATTTGCCGGAGAAGGATTCTGTTAAGCTATTTCGGAGAAACAACCACAGAGGATTGCGGTAACTGTGATGTTTGTAAAAATCCTCCTCAACGATTTGACGGTACAGTCATTGTGCAAAAGGCATTAAGTGCCATCGCCCGCACAGAACAACAAATCAGTACAGGCTTGTTGATCGATATTCTTCGTGGAAGCTATTCTGCGGAAGTAACTGGAAAAGGTTATCAGGAACTTAAAACATTTGGTGCCGGACGCGACATTCCTCCTCGTGACTGGCAAGACTATTTGCTTCAAATGTTGCAACTCGGCTACTTTGAAATAGCCTATAATGAAAACAATCATCTTAAAATTACGGCAAGCGGAAGTGATATTCTCTTCGGAAGAGCCAAGGCGACATTAGCAGTCATCCGGCACGAAGAAATCGCCACTCAAAAAGGAAAAAAGAAGAAAGTGGTGGTTGCAAAGGTACTTCCTTTCGGCCTGGAAGGGGGAGAAAACGAGGATTTATTCGAAGCCTTACGCGGATTGAGGAAACAACTGGCCGATCAGGAGGCACTACCCGCCTACATCGTCTTGTCAGACAAAGTATTACACCTGCTTAGTATTTCCCGCCCTACTACTATTGAAGAATTTGGTGAAATCAGCGGTATCGGAGAATACAAGAAAAAGAAATATGGAAAGGATTTCGTAAATCTGATTAGACAGTTCGTAGAATAAAAGAAATTCTTTAATAGTATATATTAACGAGCCATCTGACTAATTATTATTCGTTCCACAACTGTTTTCCTTTAGTTCCACATAGGTTTCCCTTTCGTTCTACCTATGTGGAACGAAAGGGAAACCTATGTGGAACGAACTAATGCCTATAACAAAAAGCTCTAACTTATGTAAACCGGAAAGATATAGTTGCCTTATTGATAACTTCATTTGCATTGCCGCAATTGTTCGTGCAGATCAGCCGGAGGCACTCCCAATGAAATGGCTTTCTCAAAGTCAGCTTTGGCAAGTCCTTTCTTTTTCTGTGCCAGATAGATATTTCCACGCAGCAGATAAGCATCAGCCGAGGCAGCATCCAACCGGATCGCTTCCTCCAAATCAACCAATGCCAGATCTTCATGCTTCATCTCGCGTTCCACGTCGGCACGGGCAATATAAAGCGTCGCATCGTCAGGAGTGGCCGTAATCATCTTATTCAGAATTTCAAGAGATTCCCGGAATTTTCCTTCTTTCTGCTCCAGAGTAGCCAATCCCAGACGACCGCTATAACTCTGCGGATCCAGTTCCAGCAAACGATTATAATCGATTCTCGCAGCCGGATAATCCCGGCGGAGCACATAAATATAGGCACGCATCAATAAAGCTTCCTTGTTCTGCTTATCCTCATCAAGCACCTGACAATAATCGGTATAAGCACGGTCTGTTTTTCCCATTTCCATATAAATGGCGGCACGGTCGAGTAAAATAGGAACTGCCAAAGGAGCAAAATTCAGTGCAAAAGAATAAGACTCCAACGCTTTGTCAAACTCACCCAAACGACGCTGCACCAATCCCAAATTAGAAAAAAGCAACGCATTCTTGGCGTTCTTCGGTTCCAGCTTCAAAGCCTGAAGCAAAAGTTCCTCTGCTTTGGGAAGGCTGTCTTTCTCGATACATTCAATGGCTCTTTCGGACAATTGCTGATAAGTTTGCGCAAAGGCAACAGCCGGAAAACAAAAAAACAAAGCTATCATTATTCTTACCATGGTTCAGGTCTTTTTTAGTGAATAAATTAATCCAATGGATATGCGTCAAAAGCAAACAGTTCGGTCGACAAATAACGCTCTCCCGTATCAGGTAACAACGCTACTATTTTTTTGTTCTTAAATTCCGGACGCAGTGACAGTTGACGGGCAGCATACACGGCTGCTCCCGAAGAAATTCCCGCCAGCAGACCTTCTGTTGCCGCTAACTCACGTCCCGCACGAATCGCTTCGTCATCAGGCACACCCATCACCTCATCTACCACAGAAGCGTCATAAAGCTTGGGAATAAAATTCGCTCCGATACCCTGAATACGATGCGGGGCTGCCTCTCTTCCCGCCAATACAGGAGACGACGACGGTTCCACCGCCACAATATAAATATCCGGATTATGTTTCTTTAAAGCACGGGCTACACCGCACACTGTTCCTCCAGTACCCACTCCGGCTACAAAAACAGCCACTTCACCATCGGTATCGCGCCAGATCTCTTCACCTGTCGTCCGTTCATGAACAGCCGCATTAGCCGGATTCTCAAATTGTTGTAAGATCACCGAACCGGGAATACTATCACGCAACTCCTGCGCCTTGGCAATAGAAGCTGCCATCCCTCCTAACCCGTCTGTCAATACAATCTGCGCACCCAGCGCTTTCAACAGATTCCGCCGTTCCAGGCTCATTGTTTCAGGCATGGTCAATATCAAATGATACCCTTTAATAGTGGCTACCATTGCCAACCCGACACCTGTATTTCCACTTGTCGGCTCAATAATCGTTGCACCGGGTTTCAGTGCTCCACGAGCTTCCGCATCTTCAATCATCGAAAGAGCCACTCTGTCTTTTACACTTCCCGCCGGATTAAAAGCCTCCAGTTTGGCAATAATATTTTGTTCCAGACCGTACTTTCCACTATAACCGGAAAGTTCCATCAAAGGGGTATTCCCCACTAAATCTGTTAGTTTCCTTGCAATCTTTGCCATCTTATTACTTTATTTTTGTCACAGACACGACAAAGATATGGAAAAAAAGGTATGTTTTATATCACTTCATGAGAAAGATAAGGAAAAGTATAGTAACTTTGTATCCGTTCAATCTTTTTAAGTTTACAGATATGAAAAAGAGAATCATACAATTTCTCACGACCTATTTTTTATTTGTTCTTTTATTCGTTCTTCAGAAACCAATCTTCATGGTTTACTACCATGATTTATATACCGACGCATCTTTAGGTGACTACTTCCGCATCATGTGGCACGGATTGCCTCTGGATTTATCTCTTGCAGGTTACCTGACCGCCATCCCAGGCTTACTGCTCATCGCCTCCGCCTGGACGAGTTCATCCATACTCCGCCGCATCCGGCAAGGCTATTTCGGAGCAATCGCCTTTGTCATGGCCTGCATTTTTATCATCGACCTGGGATTATACGGCTTTTGGGGATTCCGTCTGGATGCCACCCCCGTTTTCTATTTCTTCTCTTCCCCCAAAGATGCTATGGCAAGTGTCAGCTTTTGGTTTGTATTATTGGGAATCTTATCTATGCTGATCTATGCAGCAATTTTATACTTTATTTTCTATTACGTCCTTATCCGGGAGAAAAAGCCCCTGAAAATACCTTATCGACGTCAGAATGTCTCGCTTGCGCTCCTTTTGCTGACAGCGGCACTCTTCATCCCCATCCGGGGCGGATTCAGCGTATCCACCATGAATTTGAGCAAGGTATATTTCAGCCAGGACCAACGCATGAATCATGCAGCCATCAACCCGGCATTCAGTTTCATGTATTCCGCCACCCACCAGAATAATTTCGATAAGCAATATCGCTTCATGGACCCGAAAATAGCCGACGAATTATTTGCAGAGATGGTAGACAAACCTGTCTCAGCAACAGACAGCATCCCCCAATTATTGAATACACAACGTCCGAACATTATTTTTATTATCCTTGAGAGTTTCTCCACACACTTGATGGAAACTTTCGGAGGACAACCCAATGTGGCTGTCAATATGGATAAATTCGCTAAAGAAGGCGTATTATTCAGCAACTTCTACGGCAGCAGTTTCCGCACAGACCGCGGACTGGCATCCATCATCAGCGGATATCCCGGCCAGCCAAGCACCAGCATCATGAAATATCCCGAAAAGACGGACAAACTTCCTTCTATACCGCGCAGCCTGAAAAATGCCGGATACAACTTGGAATATTACTATGGCGGAGATGCCGATTTCACAAACATGCGCTCTTATCTGGTATCTTCCGGTATCGAGAAGATTATTTCCGATAAGGATTTTCCTCTGTCCGAACGTACAGGAAAATGGGGAGCACAGGATCACGTATTATTCCAACGCCTGATGAAAGACCTGAAAGAAGAAAAACAAAAAGAACCGTTCCTGAAACTTGTTCAGACATCAAGCAGCCACGAACCGTTCGAAGTCCCGTTCCACAGGCTGGATGATAAAATCCTCAACTCCTTTGCGTATGCCGATAGTTGTGTAGGAGATTTCGTGAAACAGTATCAAGAGACACCGCTATGGAAAAACACACTGTTTGTACTCGTTCCCGATCATCAGGGTGCATACCCATATCCCATAGAAAATCCGCTGGACGGCCAAACCATTCCGCTGATTTTAATCGGAGGTGCAATCAAACAACCTCTTGTGGTAGATACTTATGCTTCACAAATTGACATTGCCGCCACCTTGCTTGCCCAATTAGGATTACCGCATGATGAATTTACTTTCAGCAAGAATATCATGAATCCGGCCTCTCCTCATTTCGCATACTTCACCCGACCGAACTATTTCGGAATGATTACCGCCGATAACCAATTAGTGTACAATCTGGACGCAAATACTGTGCAACTGGACGAAGGTACCGCTAAAGGAACCAATCTGGAAAAGGGAAAAGCGTTCCTGCAGAAGCTCTACGATGACCTGGCAAAACGCTAGGAAATGAATTATATTGAATATTTATAAAGTAATATAGAACAATAAAGCCTGATGATACACACCGGAATTGTCCAATATCTTTCGGAGATAGATACAAATATCTTCTTGTCTTTCAATGGTATACATTCCCCTTTCTGGGATTATTTCATGAGTTCTTTCACGGGTAAATTCATCTGGATTCCCATGTATGCCACTATATTGTATATTTTATTAAAAAACTTCCACTGGAAAGTAGTACTGTGTTACGTGGCTGCCATTGCACTGACTATCACCTTTGCCGACCAAATGTGCAGCAGCATCATTCGTCCGGTAGTAGCACGTCTGCGTCCCGCCAATCCGGAGAACCCGATTGTAGATCTGGTATATATCGTAAATGGTTACCGCGGGGGAAGCTACGGTTTCCCATCGTGCCATGCAGCCAATTCATTAGGTCTTGCCATGTTTGTCATATTCCTGTTCCGTAAACGTTGGCTAAGCATTTTCATCCTGACCTGGGCAATACTCAACTGCTACACACGTATATATCTGGGTGTACATTACCCCGGTGATTTACTCGTAGGAGGTATTATCGGAGGATTCGGCGGTTGGTTGTTCTGCACCATCGCCCACAAAGCAGCCATCTATCTGGAACCTTCCACCCGCACGAAGAGAAAAGAAATAAAACAATGGTCAGTCACTATTTATGTAGGATTACTGACCGTGCTCGGTATCGTTCTATATTCCACTATTAAAAGTTGGTAGAACACAACAACACTATTTCGAACTAAAAAGTAAAAGCCTGACACCGTTATCCGATGCCAGGCTTTTACTTTTTTATCCGGGTTTATCAAGCTTTCTTGATATAATCAACAATCCACTGTCCTACTTCTTTTGTTCCGTACTTAGCACCTTCAGCCACTTGTATTTCCGGTGTGCGTACATTCTCATCCAAAGAAGCATCTACGGCTTTACGAATCAATGCACCCTCTTCTTTGCAGTCGAAATACTCGAACAACATAGCTACAGAAAGAATCTGTGCCAATGGATTAGCAATATTCAATCCCTTAGCCTGCGGCCATGAACCGTGAATCGGTTCAAATACCGGAGTACTTTCACCTGTAGAAGCAGAAGGAAGCAAGCCCATAGAACCACTGATTACAGAACCTTCGTCAGTCAGGATGTCACCGAATGTATTTTCCGTTACCATCACATCGAAGAAAGCAGGTTCCTGAATCATCTTCATTGCAGCATTATCCACAAACATATAATCAGTTGTCACTTCCGGATAGTTCGGAGCCATTTCCTGTGCGATCTGACGCCACAGACGGGAAGAAGCCAACACATTTGCCTTATCTACTACAGTCAGATGTTTTCTGCGCTTCATCGCATATTCGAAAGCCACCTTCAAAATACGTTCGATTTCCGGACGAGTATAATAGTTCGTATCATACGCCTTGTCATTATCCTGATACTTTTCACCGAAATACATACCTCCAGTCAGCTCACGGATACAGATAAAATCGGCATTTTCTACCAACTCCGCACGCAACGGAGATTTGTGGATCAGGCATTTGAATGTCTGTACCGGACGGATATTAGCGAAAAGACCCAGTTTCTTACGCATAGCCAGCAAGCCTTGTTCCGGACGTACCTTGGCAGTAGGATCATTGTCAAATTTCGGATCACCTACGGCAGAGAACAAAACAGCGTCCGCCTCTTTACAAACCTGATAAGTTGCTTCCGGAAACGGATCGCCTACTTTATCAATCGCATCAGCTCCACAGATTGCATATTCGTAACTTACTTTGTGACCAAACTTCTCGCAAACGGCACTCATCACATCTACACCTTGCACAGAGATCTCCGGTCCGATGCCGTCGCCTGCTAATACAGCAATTTTAAAATCCATAATCGTTTATTCTTCTATTTATATATTCGTATAAAAAACATTCTTCGGGCAAGTTGTTTCTCACTTGCTCTTCTCGTATTCATCTTCGATGAGGTTCAACATCTTCATAGTAGCCTTGATGGCAGCCTCTGTCTGGTCGGCATCGAGCCCGCGGGTACGGAACACCTGCTCATCATAACTCCACGTGATAACTGTCTGCACAAATGCATCCGTACGTCCACCGGGAGGGATGGTTACCGCATAATTGGTCAACATCGGGAATTTACGTCCTAATGTCACCTTATATATCTTACGCAACGCACGAACAAAAGCATCATACTGACCATCGCCGCCTGAACTCTCTTCGTACTCTTTTCCGTTGATTTCTATCTTCAACGTTGCCATCGGTTTCAGCCCATGAGCCAGATTCACAAAATAGCTCTTCAGTTTAACCTTCTCACCCACTGCTCCGTGTTTCAACACATCCGAAACAATGTACGGCAAATCTTCCTGTGTGACCAGCTCTTTCTTGTCGCCCAACTCGATGATGCGTTCCGTTACCTTGCGCATAGCATCTTCGTCCAGCTCCAGTCCAAGATCTTCGAGGTTCTTACGGATATTCGCTTTACCGCTTGTCTTACCCAATGCATATTCCCGCTTACGGCCAAAACGTTCGGGAAGCAAATCATTACAGTAGAGATTATTCTTGTTATCCCCGTCAGCATGCACCCCTGCCACTTGCGTAAAGACATTCTCACCTACAATCGGTTTATTGGCAGGTATCACAATTCCCGAATAAGACTCCACTACCCGGCTGACATCATTCAAACGGCTTTCGTCGATATTGGTCACCGCATTGAAATGGTCTTTCAGGATAGCCTGCACACTTGCGAGAGGAGCATTTCCTGCCCGTTCGCCCAGTCCGTTGATGGTTGTATGCAATCCTTTGACACCACTTAATACCGCGGCAAGGACATTACTCACAGCCAAATCATAATCATTGTGCGCATGGAAATCGAGATGAGTATTCGGATAACGTTTCTTCATCTTCCGCATATACTCTATCACTTGCAAAGGATTCAAGATACCCAACGTATCAGGCAACATAAAACGCTTGACGCTCGTTTCTTTCAATCCATCCATCAACTGAAACACGTATTCGGGAGAATCCTTGATACCGTTGCTCCAATCTTCCAGATAAACATTGACGGTTATATCCTGTTCGTCGGCATAATGCACCACACTTATGATATCCGCCAGATGTTCTTCCGGTGTCTTTTTCAGTTGTTGCGTACAATGCTTCAATGAACCTTTACAAAGAAGATTTATCACACGGCAACCGGTACGCTGAATCCAATCGACAGAAGTATGCCCGTCGACAAAGCCGAGCACTTCCACTTTATGGAGCAGATTACGACGGGCAGCCCAGTCGCAAATCATCTTCACGGCTTCAAACTCACCGTCCGACACACGCGCCGAAGCAACTTCCACCCGGTCTACCTTTAAATCTTCTAACAGTAAACGGGCGATCATTAGTTTCTCATGAGGCACGAAAGACACTCCGCTGGTTTGTTCACCATCACGGAGCGTTGTGTCCATGATTTCTATTTTCACGCCTTCTTTTCCCATTCTTCTATTTTATCTTTATTGCTCAACAAGAAATCGATATCGTCCAATCCGTTCATCAAACAAAGTTTCTTATAAGCATTGATTTCGAAATGTTCACTTTTACCTGTCGCCTTGTTGGTGATGGTCTGTTCGGGAAGGTTCACTTCCACTTCCATCTTCGGGTCCGCTTCTATCGAATCGAACAACTCCTGCAGAAACTCCTCGGTAACAACCACCGGCAGCACAAAGTTGTTCAACTCATTATTCTTATGAATATCGGCAAAGAAACTGGATACCACCACGCGGAAACCATATCCTGCAATGGCCCAGGCAGCGTGTTCACGGCTGGAACCCGAACCGAAGTTTTTTCCTGCCACCAATACCTGTCCGCTGTAAGTAGGATTGTTTAACACAAAATCCTTGTTCAGGGAACCGTCAGCATTATAACGCCAGTCACGGAAAAGATTATCACCGAAGAATTTTTCTTCACGAGTGGTTGCTTTCAGGAAACGTGCCGGAATAATCTGGTCAGTATCTACGTTTTCTAAAGGAAGAGGTACACAAGTACTTGTTATTATATTAAATTTTGTCTTAGCCATCTTTTTATTTACGATTTAACGATTTACGATTTACTATTTAACGATTGAAATTACTATTGACTCATTCTCTTACGACAGACAATCTGATTCACGACCATTTTTCAATCGTAAATCGTAAATTGTCTAATCGTAAAATCAAATCAGTTTTCTCGGATCGGTAATCACACCAGTCACCGCCGCAGCAGCAGCTACCAGCGGACTAGCCAGCAAAGTGCGTGCACCGGGTCCCTGACGTCCTTCGAAATTACGGTTACTGGTAGATACCGAATACTTTCCGGCAGGAATCTTATCATCGTTCATTGCCAGACAAGCAGAACATCCCGGCTGACGGATAGCAAATCCGGCTTCCGTCAATATCTTGTCGATTCCTTCCTTACGGATCTGTGCGTCTACCATCCATGAACCCGGAACCAGCCATGCAATAACATTCTCCGCTTTCTTACGACCTTTCACGATGGAAGCAAATGCACGGAAATCCTCAATACGACCGTTTGTACAAGCCCCAAGGAATACATAATCAATCTTCTTACCCAACAAAGATTCACCCGGTTGGAATCCCATATACTCCATTGATTTCTTGAACGAAACCTGTGCAGCTTCACTCATTCCTTCCATGGTAGGAATGTGTTGTGTGATTCCCATACCCATACCCGGATTCGTTCCATAAGTAATCATCGGTTCAATATCAGCCGCTTCGAAACGGACTTCTTTATCAAACACGGCATCATCATCACTCTTCAATGTCTTCCAATAAGCCAAAGCCTTGTCCCATGCTTCGCCTTGCGGAGCATTTTCACGTCCTTTGATATATTCAAAAGTCACTTCATCCGGAGCAACCATCCCACCACGTGCACCCATTTCAATCGAAAGGTTGCAAAGGGTAAGACGTCCCTCCATTGTCAGATTGCGGATAGCCGAACCTGCATATTCCACGAAGTAACCTGTAGCACCACTGGTAGTCATCTTAGACATCATATACAGAGCCACATCCTTTGCAGTCACCCCTTTGCCCAGTTCACCGTCTACAGTGATACGCATTGTTTTCGGTCTCGACTGGAGAATACATTGTGAAGCCAGCACCATTTCCACCTCACTCGTTCCGATACCGAAAGCAATCGCTCCCATTGCACCATGAGTAGAAGTGTGAGAGTCACCGCAAACAATCGTCATTCCCGGCAAGGTCAAACCACGTTCGGGGCCTACCACATGGATAATACCATTCTTCGGATGCATCATGCCGTAGTGCGTCAGACCGAAATCCTTCGCGTTTTTTGTCAGAGTATCCACCTGCGTTTTAGAGACCGGATCTTCAATCTCCTTATCCTGATCGTGTGTCGGTGTATTATGGTCAGGCATACAAAACACCTTTTCCGGACGCAACACTCCGATTCCACGTTCACGCAATCCCGCAAAAGCCTGCGGACTAGTCACTTCGTGACAATATAACCGATCAATATAAAGCTGTGTAGGGCCATCTTCCACAGTAGTCACCACGTGGGCATCCCATATCTTATCAAATAATGTATTCATCTGTTTATTTACTATTTTACTAATTACTATTTACTATTTCAATCAATCTCTGTAATACCAAACCGACTGTCAATCTCTTTTTTACGATTTGAATTTGTTGATACAGTCGATGTAGGCTTCTACCGAAGCAGCAATAATATCTGTGTTGGCACCAAAACCATAATAAATCTGGTTATCATATTCTACCTGCATGTGCACTTTACCTACATCATCACTTCCCTTACTGATAGCCTGAATAGTAAACTCTTTCAGAGTCATGTGGCGTTCTACAATCTTTTTCAATGCTTTGATGGCAGCATCTACCGGACCATTACCACTGGCACAAGCTTCAAACTTCTCACCGGCAATATTCAATCCCAAACTGGCTACCGAACGCACACCGACACCACTCGTCACCTGCAAGTAATCCAGTTTGATACGATGGTTCTGGCTACGGTCTGCACCTGCCAATACTAAAATATCATCATCATTAATATCTTTCTTCTTATCAGCCAACTTCAGGAACTCATCATATACCTTATCCAGTTTTTCCTGATCCAAATTCACTCCCAATATAGAAAGACGATTTTTCAATGCTGCACGTCCGCTGCGAGCAGTCAATACGATAGAGTTGTCATCAATACCCACATCATGCGGATCGATAATCTCATATGTCTGTACATTTTTCAACACGCCATCCTGATGGATACCTGAAGAGTGTGCGAAAGCGTTACGTCCAACGATTGCTTTATTAGGCTGTACCGGCATATTCATCAGGCTGGATACCATACGGCTGGTCGGATAAATCTTCTGCGTATTGATATTGGTCTGGATATCAATTTCGTGATGGCTCTTGATAATCATGGCGATTTCTTCGAGAGCAGTATTTCCTGCACGTTCGCCAATACCGTTGATGGTAACTTCCACCTGACGCGCACCGTTCAAGACACCGGCTATCGTATTGGCAGTAGCCATACCCAAGTCATTGTGACAGTGAGTAGAAAGTATGGCATTATCAATGCCGTCTACATGGTCAACCAGGTATTTTATCTTGGCGCCATATTCTGAAGGCAAGCAGTAACCTGTTGTATCAGGGATATTCACTACGGTAGCTCCAGCCTTGATGACAGCTTCCACCACACGTGCCAGATATTCGTTATCCGTACGGCCTGCGTCTTCTGCATAAAATTCCACATCGTCTACAAAACGGCGGGCATATTTCACAGCAGCTACTGCACGTTCGATAATCTCTTCACGATTCGAATTGAATTTATATTTAATGTGCGAATCAGAAGTACCGATACCAGTGTGAATACGTTTATGTTTAGCAAATTTCAGTGCATCTACGGCTACATCAATATCTTTTTGAACTGCGCGAGTCAAAGCACAGATAGTAGGCCAAGTCACCGCTTTTGAAATCTCAATTACTGAATTAAAATCTCCCGGGCTCGAAATGGGGAATCCGGCTTCAATCACGTCTACTCCCAACGCTTCCAATGCCTTTGCTACCTGAATCTTTTCTACTGTATTCAACTGGCATCCCGGAACCTGTTCACCATCTCTAAGAGTGGTATCAAAAATAAATAACCTATTGTCCATATTCTTATGTATATTATATAATTATTAGCATTAAAAAAAGCCTTTCACACTTGGAAGTGAGAAAGGCTTTCGTATATTTTCATTTATACACATTTACGCGCAGCACTCACTTCCACTAACCTTTGATAGTAGAATAATAATACCGCATAGTAGAATATGTATAAACATCTGATTCATTTCTTGTCTCTTTTATTAGTTTGACGGTGCAAAGGTATGGATTATTTCTTTACCACCAAATAATACGTTACTTTTTTATCGAAAAAAATATCATTTCATAAGTTAAAGCCGATTATTAGCAAAAATATATCACGAATAAAGCGATATATTCATTAAACGAAAAGAGGGAGTAGAATGTTTGAACCATTCTCTCCCTCTCCTCCTTTATTGTTCTAAATCAATAGATTACTTCTTATCGCAACATTCTTTCTTTTCTGCGCAATCAGCTTTTTTGTCGCAAGCAGTAGCACAAGAGTCCTTAGCCTGGCAGCAAGAATCAGATTCAACAACAGCTTCCACTGTTTCTACAGTTGTTTCTTCACCTTCAGAAGCAGCGTTAGTAGTTTTGTTACCAGTACAAGACATCATTGCAAAAGAAAATGTTACTGCTACAGCAGCCAAAAATAATTTAGTTTTCATACCTTTTAAATTTGCTTTAAACGTTTAATAAAATAATTGTCAGTCGCAAATATAGCACTTTTTTCGCAAAGTACCAAAACAGAAAGCCCCTTGACTCAAAATGAATCAAGGGGCTTCTTAAAAACGGCGGCTACCTACTCTCCCACTGTTACGCAGTACCATCGGCGTGACGAGGCTTAACTTCTCTGTTCGGAAT
>NZ_JADMOU010000027.1:0-83071 GCF_015558905.1 Bacteroides sp. D55t1_190419_B8 | reverse complement strand
CGGATTAATAAAAAAAATAGAGAGCAGGATCCCGAAACTCATACAGAAGTAAAGCACGCAAAAGCGCTGTTTTCGTTTCAGACGAGCAAACCAGTGCAGCTGGTCGCTGAACAATGTCATCAAATCATTTTTCATGGCTACTTGTATTTTGAGGATTACCACCTACTTTGGATCCACCGCGCTCAATGGCGAGCTTACGAATGGAACGGGCCAGTTTGCTGTTCTTACGGAAGGCAAGCGCATGACTCACCATCACGTTTGTACAGCCCATCAGTTCGGCAATTTTATTCACCTCACCGTATTCTACAACTATTCGTTCTTTCATACTATCTAATATTTAAATTATCGTAGTGGGCAGTCGCGGATTCGAACCGCGGACCATAACCTCTCCATTATAGGAGTTTAGTTTGTTCTACCAGCTGAACTAACTGCCCGAGAAAATTATTAAAGCTCCTTTATCGCATCCTCCGGAACACATATTACAGTCCAAACCTGACCATTTTTCATATAATCGATATTATATTCCCGCACGAACGTACAAATGTTATAATCCCAGTCACGAACTATACCATCAATGATCTCACCATTTCTCTTGGTGATTCTCACACTTTGTCCCTTTTTAAATTTTACTTCCATTTTGCTTCTTTTTAAATTCTCATTGTTACCTCAAGCCTTTTTTGTAGCTTTGGGGCGTGTTTAAACTTTAATCACGTGGCAAATATAGTCTAAGTTTCTTAGACAACAAAGTGTTAATCCAAATAATTTAGATTTATGAGCGTTTTTTCTAAGAATCTTAGATATCTAAGGGAGAGTAGGGGACTTAAATTAGATGAATTTGAGTTTCTGGGCATCAAAAAAGGTACAATGTCAAACTATGAACTGGGTAATACAGAACCTAAATTGAGTTTGTTATGTGAAATATCTAAGTTTTTTAGAATATCAATCGACGACTTTCTTTTAAAAGATATAGAAGCCGAAAAAATTACACCAGTAGTAACGGAAACAGCTCCTCCAGAAACAGCTAACAATAATTTTAGGGAGCTTCTGGATGTTTTAAGGGAAAAAGACTCCACCATTCGAGAAATGGCAGAGGAAATAGGGATGCTCAAACAGACAATTACACAACTTAAACAGGACAAGTCGGGGCGTGTTTCGGATGCAAGCGATTCTACGGTTGCCAATGCCATCTAAAACGTGTTTTATGGGGAAAGGGAGGTAAAAACAGTTAAATCACTATTTTACAGCAGAATATATAAAAATACAGGGGAGTAAATAAATATTATCTATATACAATTTACCCCCTACAATATTATAAAAACCGATGAATACCAAATAAAAAAAAGATATTTCCCCGTTTTATTAGAACAAAATAGGCACAAAAATGAATAACCAAATGAATAAGCAATCAAAACATTTCGTTTTTGTAATAGCTTAAATGAATAACCAAATGAATAAGCAAGTGAATAACCTTTCCACTTTTTAAGACGTTCAAAGCGTTCAAACGGATAAATACAGCCTTCCATCATAGTTTGACACTTATAAGGGCAAAAAAAGCCGCTTTTGCGGCTTTTAATTGCGTTCTAAGGCATTTTATCCCTTTCTGGTACATGTTATCAAGCGAGACTGAATAATCATTGCACGTTTCGTGTATTTGGCAATGTCATCAACCAGTCCAGCATGTAAAAGACTACTCTTAGTGATTCCGACCTGTTTCTCCGTCAGAGTTTCAAAAATGGCCGATATACTACCAAAGTAGATGTTCTTTTTCTCAAAAATCAAATGTACATGGATAACTTTACTCATGATATATAGTATTTATTTCACTGCAAATATACCAAATATCAGCTATATGGAATAATTTTAATAAATAAAAATAGGAGAGAAGCGAAGCGCTCCCCTACTCCACTTGCATAAATTACACCATTTGGTTATCTTTGTATATGGAAGTATGGCCTGGGCAAAGCATCGGAGTGAAATAATACCATACTGCCTGAATTCTCCCCTACTCCACTCCTAATGTAAAGAGATTCATTTGAACGGCGTTCAAACAAGGTTCAAATGTAAGCTCGATGTAAAGCGATGTAAACGCTTCGTTTTTCCACCCAGCTCACTCCTACCCCGTTCTAACGCTTTGAAAACCAAAGCAATCAGATATTTTCAGACCGACCGAACTTTGACACGCATCGTTTCTCCCCCCTTACATGCGACAGAATACTTGCAAAGCCATTAAAGGTTTGCCCAAGCGTCATCGGTACGGCATCTTCCAGTTGGGTACGCCCCATTTTGATGATATGCGCAAACTCATTCGCTTTCTTCCGGAAAGACTCGATCAGAACCTCCAAATGCTTAACCAACTTCAAATGAGTATAATACAGTCCAATGTGGATGGCAGTAGGATAAGCATCGTTGGTCGATTGCGAACGGTTGACATGATCGTTGGGTGAACAGTATTGATACTCTCCCCGCTGATGTCCCATCAGTTCCAATGCCCGGTTGGCAATCACTTCATTGGCATTCATGTTAGTGGTCGTACCGGCTCCTCCCTGAATCATGTCTACGGGGAATTGCTCGTGATGCTTTCCTTCAAGTATTTCTTTACAGGCTCTCAAGATAGCATCCGCTTGTTCTTCTGTTAATAAGTCCAGTTCACGGTTGGCAACGGCGGCTCCCATCTTGGTAATAGCCAATGCCTGAATGAACAAAGGATATTCATTCAAATGAAACTTGCTGATGCGAAAGTTTTCGATACCACGGAGTGTCTGTACTCCATAGAGTGCACTTTCCGGCACTTCACGACTACCTATCAGGTCACTCTCTGTACGAGTTTTTTTTGATAAATTCTGTTCCATATCGGTTGTTTTATAGTAATAACGTTTTCGTTAGTTCTTATAATAACCAATGAACTTTGTTATTGTTTTAATAAATATGCAAAAACTATTCAAAGACTTTTTTGTTGTAAATACAAGAAAAAGAAAATACAAAGAGAGAAATCACTTATCTTTGTTTGGAACTTAAAACAGCAATCTATGATATTACAATTAGCATTTGTTCTGACAGCCATTATTATTGGCGCGCGCCTGGGAGGTATCGGACTTGGCGTAATGGGAGGCGTAGGGTTGGCTATACTTACGTTCGTTTTTGGTTTACAACCCACTGCGCCTCCTATCGACGTTATGTTAATGATTGCCGCTGTAATTTCGGCCGCTTCCTGTATGCAGGCAGCCGGAGGTCTGGACTATATGGTGAAACTGGCAGAACATTTGCTTCGTAAAAATCCTTCACACGTCACTCTGCTTAGTCCGCTGGTGACTTACCTCTTTACTTTTGTAGCCGGAACCGGGCACGTGGCCTATTCCGTACTGCCGGTGATCGCAGAGGTTGCCACCGAAACAAAGATACGCCCGGAACGTCCGTTGGGGATTGCCGTCATCGCTTCCCAGCAGGCCATTACGGCAAGTCCGATCTCTGCCGCTACCGTGGCACTTCTCGGACTTTTAGCCGGATTCGACATTACCCTGTTCGACATTCTCAAGATTACGATTCCCGCTACCATCGTCGGAGTTTTGGTAGGCGCCTTGTTTTCCATGAGAGTCGGCAAGGAACTGGTGGAAGATCCCGAATATCAGAAAAGATTGAAAGAAGGTTTATTCAACAATAAAAAGGTGGAGATTAAAGATGTCAAGAACAAACGTTCGGCAATGATTTCCGTCATCATCTTTATATTGGCAACTGCTTTTATCGTGCTTTTCGGTTCTTTTGAAGGAATGCGCCCCAGTTTCCTGATTGACGGGGAAATAGTCACCTTGGGAATGTCTTCCATCATCGAAATCGTGATGTTGTCGGCTGCCGCAATTATCCTGTTAGTAACGAAGACGGACGGGATTAAGGCAACGCAAGGTTCCGTATTCCCGGCAGGTATGCAGGCGGTGATTGCCATCTTCGGTATTGCTTGGATGGGAGATACTTTTCTTCAGGGAAATATGGGACAGCTGACGCTCTCTATCCAGGGGATCGTACAACAAATGCCGTGGCTGTTCGGTGTCGCCCTGTTTGTGATGTCTATTCTGCTGTATAGTCAGGCCGCCACCGTACGGGCACTCGTTCCTCTGGGTATCGCGTTGGGAATTTCTCCTTATATGCTGATCGCTTTATTCCCTGCCGTGAACGGATATTTCTTTATTCCGAATTATCCTACTGTGGTGGCTGCGATTAATTTCGACCGTACCGGGACAACAAAAATCGGCAAATATGTGTTGAACCATTCATTTATGATGCCCGGTCTGATATCGACCGTTGTGGCAATCGCACTAGGTTTGCTTTTTATACAAATATTCTAATAGATTCATATTATTAACCTAAACATCATTCAGTTATGAAACAATTCAAAAGCTTTGGACTGGTAGTAGTCACACTACTGTTTTCCGTAACTATGGCATTCGCCGCAAAACCGAATATTCATATTCTTGCTACGGGAGGAACCATCGCAGGTACGGGAAGCTCGGCTACCGGAACCAGTTATACGGCAGGACAGGTTGCCATCGGTGCGCTGCTCGATGCTGTGCCCGAAATTAAAGACATCGCCAACGTAACGGGAGAGCAGATCGTTAAAATCGGCTCGCAGGACATGAACGACCAGGTTTGGCTGACGCTTGCCAAGAAAATCAACGAACTACTGAAACGCCCGGACATTGACGGTATCGTGATTACTCACGGAACAGACACCATGGAGGAAACTGCTTACTTCCTGAATCTGACTGTCAAGAGTGACAAACCGGTGGTATTAGTAGGTGCCATGCGTCCGTCTACCGCTCTAAGTGCCGACGGCCCGTTGAACCTTTACAATGCCGTTGTTACCGCAGCCGCAAAAGAATCGAAAGACAAAGGGGTATTGGTTGCCATGAACGGCCTTATCCTCGGAGCGCAAAGTACGGTTAAAATGAACACTGTCGATGTGCAAACTTTCCAAGCCCCCAACTCCGGCGCACTGGGTTATGTACTGAACGGAAAAGTGTTCTATAATCAAGTAACGCTAAAGAAACATACTACCCAGTCCGTTTTTGATGTCACGCATCTGAACGCGCTTCCCAAAGTAGGTATCGTGTACAGCTATTCCAACATTGAAGCCGATATGGTGACTCCGATGCTTAGCAACGGTTACAAAGGAATTATCCACGCAGGAGTAGGAAACGGAAATATTCACCAGAACATCTTCCCGGTATTGACGGATGCCCGCCAAAAAGGTATTCTTGTCGTTCGTTCTTCCCGTGTCCCGACCGGACCTACCACACTGGATGCAGAGGTGGATGACGCCAAATATCAGTTTGTGGCTTCGCAGGAACTGAACCCGCAGAAATCTCGTGTTTTGTTAATGCTTGCACTAACAAAAACTACAGACTGGAAACAGATTCAGCAATATTTCAACGAATACTAAAAACCGGACTTACTTATGAAAAAATGGATATTCATGCTGCTTCTGGCGGGCAGCATACAGGGAGTATATGCTCAAAAAACAGAGAAAAAGGAGAAATTCAATCCGAACACTCCCCTGTTTGAAGAGCTGACAGACGTGAAAAAGAAAACAGATAAATTCAATCTTTATCTGAATATGCAAGGGAGCTTTGACGCTCATTTCCAGAATGGTTTTCAAGAGGGTGACTTTAATATGCACCAACTCCGTATCGAAGCGAAAGGAAATATCAACAACTGGTTGTCTTACCGCTATCGTCAGCGCCTCAACCGCTCGAACGATGCAAACGGCATGATTGATAATCTCCCGACTTCTATCGACTATGCCGGAATCGGTATCAAGCTGAATGACCAGTTTAGTCTTTTTGCAGGAAAGCAATGTGCCGCATACGGTGGTATCGAGTTCGACCTGAATCCGATCGACATCTATCAATACAGCGATATGATTGATTACATGAGCAACTTCATGACCGGATTGAATGTGGGTTATAACATTACTCCCGAACAGCAGCTTAACCTGCAGATATTGAACAGCCGTAACAGTTCTTTCGACAGCACTTACGGGATTACAGAGGATGCCGAAGGCAATCTCCCCGATCTGAAATCGGGCAAAATGCCACTAGTCTACACATTGAACTGGAACGGTAATTTCAATAATGTATTTAAAACCCGTTGGTCGGCTTCTGTCATGAACGAGGCCAAAAGTCACAATATGTATTATTATGCTTTAGGTAATGAGTTGAATCTTGGAAAATGGAATGCTTTTGTCGATTTCATGTATTCAAAAGAGGATATTGACCGCAAAGGAATCATTACCAGTATCGTAGGTCGTCCGGGCGGACATAATGCTTTTGATGCGAACTATCTTTCGGTTGTTGCCAAATGTAATTACCGCTTTCTTCCGAAATGGAATGTTTTTGTGAAGGGTATGTATGAAACGGCTTCCGTAGGCAAGGCATCCGAAGGTATAGAAAAGGGCAATTACCGTACTTCCTGGGGATATCTGGGCGGTATCGAATATTACCCGATGGAAACTAATCTGCACTTCTTTGTTACCTACGTGGGACGTTCGTATGATTTTACTTCCCGCGCCAAAGTGCTGGGACAGGAGAATTACAGTACTAACCGTATTTCTGTGGGATTTATCTGGCAGATGCCTGTATTCTAGTTCTAAAGCCAGAAACCGTAGCTGACAATATAACAATACCCGATAGCCTTCTTGCAAAGGTTATCGGGTATTTTTATATGTTCGGTCTTAAATCAATACTCTTCCTCGTTAAAGAAAAAATCCTCCTTACTAGGATAATCCGGCCAAATATCTTCGATACTCTCATAGATTTCGCCCTCATCTTCCATCTCTTGGAGATTCTCAATAACTTCAAGAGGAGCACCCGAACGCATGGCATAATCAATCAATTCATCCTTGGTTGCCGGCCAGGGAGCATCTTCAAGTTTTGATGCTAGTTCCAATGTCCAATACATAATCTTGAGTATTTAAAATGAATACTAAATTTGTCTCGTTTTCTATTTTTCGGCAAAAGTATAACAAAATCTATCATTTCCAACTATTATCCCAAAATATTTCATTATTTTGTTCATCAAAATTAATTTTTCGGGATAATACAAACAAATAATCTGATAATCTGTTGACAAATGCTAATACTTCGGGAGAAATTGTACAAGTTTCGGACAAAGCCAGAATACGTCTTTCGGCTCTCCTGCAAATAGTACGGCAAACATGACAAACGGCTGCTCCACGACTTCCTCCGGGAATAATAAAAGCACAAAGCTCCGGAAGTTGTTCATCCAGCTTATCAATCTCCCGCTCAATATTCTCCACGTTTTCGGGAGTTATGATGCTAGCAGGTTTCAGCTGTGTTTTCTCCTGATCGGTGGCGAGGTGTGAACCGATAGCAAATAGCTTATGCTGGATACTTAAGATGAAACCACGGTCTGATTCATCCTGCAGATAGGTGTTCAACCATCCCAGATGAGAATTTAATTCATCTACAGTTCCGTAAGCTTCCAAACGGATATGGGTCTTCGGGACGCGGCTTCCACCAACAAGACTGGTAGTTCCTTTATCTCCGGTCTTTGTATATACAAGGCTCTTTTTCATGATCTTCTTTTTTACAGTTACTATAAGGTAAACGTACAAAGGTTCTTAGAAGTTGACAATATACTGCTGTTTTATCTTCGTTTTATCAAAAAATAATAAACCGAGGTCGTAGAGGTCAAAAGTGATGCCTACTCTTTCATCGGTCTGCAGCTTTTTCCAAAGTGTTTTCATCTCTTTGGAATAACAAATGCCATGAACAACAAATACACTTTTAGGAGTAGTGCGATGTGCGCAGATCCGGAAGACTTCTTCCAGTAAGTCGGGATTCCGGTAATCATTCAGATACAGAAAGTCGACTGAAGTGTCTGCATCCAGAAACAGTTCCGACAAGTCGGATGCAAAAAGGTAGGAAGCCGACGGTTTAGCGGATTGTAAGTAGAGGGTTGTAGAGGACGGACGCCCAACTTCTATGATTGTATCAGGCTGTACTCTGTTCACCAACCGGAACAGGAAACGGTTCACTTTTTGAGAACCTTTCGTCCACCCACGCTCTCTCATCATCTTTTGCTGTTCTTTTTTCAAAGAAGAATAGGCATAGTAAGGCATCTTCTCATAAATCACATCGGTAATCAGACTAAAAGCAAAAGGGGAATGTACGCCATATCCGCAACGATAACGAAAGCGGGAAAGCCAGATAAAAGGTCTTTTTATACAGAGTAGAAGATTCATAAAACAATCATTCGTATTTTTATTCTCCCGACAAAGATATATTTTTTTATTGAAAAAGGGTCGGTTCCCATCAAGAACCGACCCTCATACTCATTTATTCCAAGTTACTACTGTAGTCTGAATGATACCGGTACAGTAAATTTCACTCGAACTTTCTTACCATTTTGCACTCCGGGAGTCCATTTCGGCATAGAACTTATCACGCGGATAGCTTCTTTATCCAAATAAGGATCAACCCCTCGCACAACTTCAGGATTGGAAATCGTTCCGTCTTTGTCTACAACAAACTGAACAATGACTTTTCCTTGTGAACCTGTTTCCTGCGAAATCGTCGGATATTTGATATTACTACTTAAATATTTCATTAAAGCAGCTGTACCTCCAATAAACTCCGGCATGACTTCAACACTTACGTGAATAATGTCTTCAACTACCGTTTCTGTTTCTACCACTGGGGGTATCCAAATAACGTCATGAACTGCATTCATATCCTCTGACACTGTAGAAACGTTATCCGTCACCTCCATATTGTTTTCCACTATTTCGAACAATTCTGTTACCTTAGTTTCGGGAGGAGGAGGCGGTTCCAGTTTCTCGTCTGGGAATGTGATTGGAACTAGCTCTGTTACAAAGATGGATTCATCATCTGGTGATAGTGCTGCAACTCTGACATCATGTTGTGTCCATTCGAACGAAACGAACATGAAGGCTAGCGCAACAACCAAACCCATCAACAACCAAGAACCCCGTTGATTCTCAATTGCAGCCTTTTTTGATTTCTTGGCTTCCATAAAAAATGTGTTTAAGTAATTAATAATAGAAAATATATAGTATATATACTACTTTTCGTTTTTCCTCTTAAGCATTACTTAAAGTGCTCTCTCGCTGCAATAAATATAATCTTTTTATGGATAGGTTGTTACGACGTCTCTTGTTTATTTTATTCTTTTTTCTTCTTTTGGATAAAATTTATGAATAATTCATTTGAGGTTATCAGGATTCGGACAAATACATTGAAGTCCAGCAGGGTTGCTTTTATGGTATTCTGAAGCAAGTGTGTTCGATGAGGCTGTATCGCGCAGCTCTGGTAGCTATTACAGGAAAAGCAATGCTCTTCAATCCCAGAACGGACAATACATTCAAGCTCTTTTTAATAATACTGTTAATGGATTTCTCTACTGTAAATTCGTCCTTTTGAGACCAGTCTATCGTAATTGCATAGGATAGATGCAGAAACTCCTCCACCCATTGAAAGATAAGCGTCGTCAGCACTAACAATAACATCCGTCACTGCCGAAGTAATATCTCCGAATTTGATTATCAATCTTGACTTACCAAACTGGCAGGCTTTATCTATCTCATGCTTTTATAGAAGATATATGTGTTGACAAAGCATTTCTCAATATGCATTAATTATAAAAAAATAGCCCACAATTAGATAGATATAACTACCGCTACTTTTTTGCTTGTAGTTCCTCTTTAACTTCATATTCTTCATTATCTCATAAAAAAATCGCTCCACCTAAGTTGAATATATGTTTTCACCTTAAATGGAGAACATACATCCAACTTTAGTAGAACGAAAACTAAAAGGTAGATTAAATAAATATTTATGAAAGGACAGGAAATAAACATAGCCTCATAACAGACAATCTTTTATAATCATCCATATGATAGGTTTAGCTTAAATTCACAGTACTTATTGTGCTTTTTTCTTTTTCTTCTCGTTATCCTTCTTACGCATATCCTGATACTTCTTATATTGTTCATCGGTCAGAATGCTTTTTATTTTAGCATCGACTTCCTTCTTTTTCTTTTGCATTTCTTCTCGTGAAGGTTTTTCATCCGATTTATTTTTTGCAGGTCTCATCTCTTCCATTGCAGCTTTAAAATCTTTGGCCTGCTTTTCATTCAGTCCCAAATCAGTAACCATTTGTTCTATGCGTTTCTCTCTATCAGCTTTTCCTTTCTGACGATTTTGAGCCATACATACAGTTGAGCCAATCAATAGTGCAACTGCCAAACTTAAAATTTGCTTTCTCATAATTCTAAATATCATATTAAGTGAGTAATGTATGTTAGACCTCACTAAAGTTTGAAAGTTAATTCTACGATGAAAAGAAAATCTGCTTTTTTACATTATTTATTGTTTCTCCACATTATAAATATTCAGCCGGATATGAGTGTCATTCAATTATTTCCATTACTCTTCCCTACCTCCTCCTAGTGCTTGATACAGATTGATTATTCCTTGTATCTCCTGAAACCGGTTACTCACCTGTGTCAACTGTGCTGTCAGTAGAGTTTGCTGGGCGGTGAGGACTTCAAGATAAGTGGAATTTCCATGTTGCATAAGCAGCTGTGTGCTGGTAACAGCCGTTTGTAGAGAAGAGATCTGGCGCCGGTAAAGATCGGATTTATCCCGGGCCGTTTGATTTTGCTTCAAAGCGTTGTTCACTTCAGCACCGGCATTGAGTAGGGTTTGCGTGAAAGACAACTTCGCTTCTTCCTGTTGCGCTTTAGCTATTTTTAGACGGGCTATATTCTGCCCCTTATTAAATAAGGGCTGCGTAAGGGAGCCAACAGCTGACAGCAACAACTTACTCGGATTCATAACCACCTCACCTACTCCATTTGTCCACCCGGCAGAACCGCTGAGGGTGATGGATGGATAAAAGGCAGAGCGTGCCTCATTAGTCGTGTAAAAGGCTTGCGCCAAAGCCAATTCTGATGATCTGACATCAGGACGATTAGCAAGAAGTTGTAAAGGGATACCTACGGATAAATCCTGTGGCAAAACCTGTCCGTCCAGTGTGCCACGACGGATAAATTGCGGAGTTTCTCCCAGCATCAGGCAAAGACTGTTTTCCGCCTGCCTGATTTGTTCCTTTAGATCCAAAACAGTGGTACAGATGGAATAGTAGGTGGCTTCGGTTTGTGCCAAACCTGCTTCGTTACCTTGACCGGCATTCTTCAAAGCTTGCATAACGCGTACACTTTCTTTCCATTTTACTTCTGTTTCCTCGGAGATGGCCAATTGAGCATCCAGCATTAAAAGTGTATAATAGGTATTCGCTAGATTGGCTATCAATTGTGTCTTAACAGCGAGTTCATATTCCTGACTTTGAATATAAAGAGCTTTAGCACGACGGTTGGCATTCGTCAGCCGACCGAAGATATCAATTTCCCAAGAGGAAGTAATAGGCAGGGAATAGCTCTGTCCAGCTTTCCCCTTATCGAAACTGCTCACAGTGCCCTGCGGTGAAAAAGCGAATGAGGGCAGATAAGCCAGGCGGGCCGCACTAAGTGAAGCACGGGCTTCTTCCACTCGCCAGTGAGCGGACTGTAGATCGGTGTTATTCCGCAACCCCTGCTCAATGAGGGATTGCAGATGAGGATCGACGAACAATTGACGCCAATTCAACTTGGCAATATTATGAATTGTATCAGAAACCGTTTCCGCCGCCCCAAAAAGATCTTCGGGGACGGTCGTTGCCGGTTGATATTTTGTATAGATGCCGCAACTACTCAGCATGAGCGCCGTTATGGCAAGGGTGATGATATTTCTTTTCATTTCTTCTTATTCTCCAAATATTGTTTTCTTTCTTCATCGGCTTTCTCCACCTCTTCCTTTATCTGCCAGTCGGCAACAGTGGCATCAAACTGAATCGGTCGCACTTTCTCCTGTATTGCCTGGAAGACAATAAACATAGCCGGCACAATGAATAACAGTGCCAATGTACCCACCAGCATACCGCCTACCACACCCGTACCGAGTGAACTGTTTCCGTTGGCTCCTACGCCAGATGCTAACATCAAAGGTACCATACCGAAAATCATCGTCAGTGCCGTCATAAGAATAGGACGCAAACGATCTTTAGCAGCAATAAGCGCAGCAGACGTCAGACTCATACCGGCACGACGGCGCTCGGTAGCATATTCGGTGAGAAGAATAGCAGTTTTTGCCAACAGACCGATAAGCATGATAAGTCCTGTTTGCAGATAAATATTATTCTCCAATCCAAGCAATTTGGCAAAGAGGAAGCTACCCATCAATCCGGCCGGAACACTAAGCAGGACGGCAAACGGAACGAAGAAACTCTCATAAAGCGCACTCAATAGCAGATAAACCATCAATAGGCAGATAGCAAAAATCACGATGGTGGTATTACTCTGATTGCTCTCCTCTCGCGCCAGTCCGCCAAAATCGAAATCATAGTTGGCGGGAAGTACACGGGCAGCAGTTTCCTGTACGGCACGGATGGCTTCACCCGAACTGTACCCTTCGGCAGGCATGGCATTGAGTGCAATGGAGTTATACATATTAAAACGGTTCAGGCTCTCGGCTCCATATACTTTGGTCAGTGTGACGAACTGACTCAACGGTGCCATCTCTCCATTGCTCAAGCGAACAAAATGACGGTTGAGCGAAGCCTCATCCAGACGATAATTCGGATCAGCTTGCACCATCACACGATAGACGCGCGAAAAGCGGTTAAAGTTGCTGACATAGCTACCTCCATAATATCCCCCCAAGGTAGAAAGCACCTCATCAGGCATGATTCCGGCACGCAGACACTTAGCAGCATCCACATCGACCTGCCACTGGGGATAGTTGATTTCGAAAGATGAAAAAGCCATTGCCAGTTCAGGCCGCTGATTCAACGAGTCAATAAACTGGCGAGTGATGCTGAAAAACTCTGTGAGATCACCTCCAGCCTTGTCCTGCATTTGGATATCGAGCGCATTACCCATATCATAGCCAGGTATCATACCCGGAGCCATGGCAAAAACTGTGGCATCCTTGATATCTCCGGTACGGGCATAAATCTGTCCGATTACTGCCTGCACGTGATCTTCTTCCTCCGGTCGTTCATCCCACGGAGTAAGGCGAACAAAGAAAATACCGGAAGAATTACCCGCACCACCCATTGACCAACCGGTCACTTTGAGTACCTGTTTCACCTGTGGGATTTGCTGAATACGTTCTTCTACACGGTTCATAATGCCATCGGTAGCATAAAGTGAGTTTCCCGGCGCAGTGGATACGGCAACAAACACCAGTCCCTGATCTTCATCGGGCACAAGGCCTGTTTTGGTGCTGTTCATCAACAAGGCAAGGATTACGACTGTCCCGGCAACAAAGGCGCCCGTCAACCATTTGCGACGGATAAAGAAGAGAACTCCTTTTTTATACCGCTCTGACAATGATTCGAACGCAGTGTTGAACGCACGGCGGAAACGGGCTGCGAAGTTTTGCTTCTGTGTGCCGTCCTCATTGGTATAGGGACGCAGAATCAAGGCGCAGAGGGCAGGACTTAGTGTCAATGCATTGATGGTAGATATACCTACCGCCACAGCCATTGTCAGACCGAACTGCGTATAGAATGTACCCGAAGTCCCACTCATGAAAGACACCGGAATAAATACCGCCATAAACACCAGTGAAGTGGTAACGATAGCACCCGACAGTCCTTTCATTGCATCCACACTGGCCATATAGGGCGAACGGTAGCCGGAATCGAACTTGAATTGCACTGCCTCGACCACAATAATGGCATCATCCACCACTGTACCGATGACCAACACTAATGCGAAAAGCGTAATCAAATTGATACTGAATCCTACCAACGCCATGAAAGCGAAAGTTCCGATAAGAGAAACAAAAATACCCACCAGCGGAATCAGTGTAGAACGAATATCCTGTAAGAAAACATATACCACAAGGATTACCAGCAGAATCGCTTCGATCAGTGTCTTCAATACCTCATGGATAGAGGCGAAGAGAAATTCGTTGGTACTCATCAACTGGGTTATTTCCGCCCCTTTGGGAAGACGTTTGGAAGCGTCTGCCAGAAAAGCGTCAATCTCACGATTAATCTCTGTGGCATTAGAACCGGCAGTCTGATAAACCATACATGACACACCGGGTTTACCATTGAAACTACCTTGATAAGAATACGATTCTTGTCCGAGACTGATGTTGGCAATCTCTTTTAAACGAAGTACCTCACCATTCTTAGTGCTGCGGATCACGATCTCTCCAAATTCTTCGGGAGTCATCAATCGACCTCGGTATTTCATGGTATACGCTTTAGCTTCCTTGGAATTCTCACCAATGGAGCCTGTTGCAGCTTCAATGTTTTGTGAGGCCAGTGCAGCAGTCACGTCGGAAGGAATCAGCTTGTACTGTGCCATGACGTCAGGTTTAAGCCATACGCGCATGGAATAGACACCACCCATCACCTGCACATCTCCCACTCCGGAAATACGCAAGATGGCAGGTTTCAAGTTAATATTGATATAGTTCGAGAGAAAGTTCTCGTCTAATGAGCTATCGGGACTATGCAAGGTAAATATCTGGAGCATACCGTTCTGTCGCTTGTTGACACTGACACCCACACGGGTCACTTCCGCAGGAAGTTGTCCGGCAGCTTTCGACACACGGTTCTGTACATTGACAGCGGCCATGTCCGGATCGGTACCTTGCTTAAAGTAAATGGTTATTTCGGCTGAACCGGCATTGGAAGCACTGGAAGTCATATAAGTCATGTCTTCCACACCATTGATGGCTTCCTCCAACGGAGCGATGACACTCTTCTGCACCGTTTCAGCACTGGCACCGTCGTATGCAGTGTACACCTGAACAGTAGGCGGGGCAATATCAGGATATTGCTCCACGGGTAGGGTGAATAACCCGATAATCCCCACCACTACAATCACAATGGAAAGGACGGCGGAGAGCACGGGGCGTTCTATAAATATTCGTAAGTTCATTGTTTTTTCAATTTTGAGTTAGTTACTTCTTCTTTGTTATCGGCATTCCATCTTGTAGTAGTCCGACACCTTCTGTCACGATTTCATCCCCTACGGCAAGTCCGTTCGTCACGATGTAATCCTGTCCACCGTCCACACGCTCCACACTTATTTGGGTAGAATGCGTTTTGCCATCCACTACCTTATAGACAAAGACCTTGTCCTGCACTTCGTATGTTGCTGCACGAGGGATAATGATACCGTCTTTGTAGACCGCCGGCACCACCACATTTCCCGAGCTTCCACTATGCAGCAGTCCGTTCTTGTTGGGGAATGCTGCCCGTACACTGACGGTTCCTGTCGAAGCATCCACTACTCCGCTGATAGTTGCTATGGTACCTTTTTCCTCGTAGGTAGTCCGGTCATTCAGCACCAGTTCGATAGCAGGCATCGACTGCAAAGCCTTCTCTTTAGAACCATATTGGCGAATGAGTCCTAAGAGTTGATTTTCCGTCATTGAGAAGTAAACATACATGTCCGAGTTGTCTGATACAGTAGTTAGTGGCTGTGCCATTCCGGCACTAACAAGTGTACCAACGCGATAGGGAAGTGTACCGATCACTCCATCCGAGGGACTTTTCACTTCGGTGTAGGAAAGGTCATTGGCAGCACTCAGCTCCTGCGCTTTGGCTTGTGCGCGTCCGGCTTTCGCCATCAACAGATTATTCTCGGCCGTTTTCAATTCATAAGCCGAAATGACGTTTTGAGCAAAGAGTTCTTTCTTGCTATCGTAAGTCAGTTGTGCCGTAGCCAATGTAGCATCGGCTGCTTCCATATTCGCCCGGGCTGTGGCCAAAGCTGCCTGATAGGGAACCTGGTCGATGATGAAAAGCACTTGTCCACGTTTCACCGCCTGTCCCTCGTTTACACACAATCGGGTGATGGTTCCCGTCACCTGCGGAAAGATAGCAATATCCTGCTTACCCTGGATAGCCGCCGGGTATTGGGTAGAAAGAGTTTTATTGACTGGTGCCACCTGCATCGTCGCATATTCCGATACAGACTGCGAATATTCTCCTCCTCCGTTCTTGCATCCGGCAAGAGTAAGGAGTGTTGTCAGCATGAAGATTTGCCACATTTTGTTTGTTTCCATTTTCATAAAATTCAATGTATTATAGTGATTGATTAGTTCTCACAAGAGCGGTGCAAAAGTAGGTGTCAGCGCCCGCTCCCGCAATGTAATTCTGGTCAAAGCCGGATTTTTGGGGGACGAAACCGCAGAGATAAGTGGTGAAACGGAATGAATGAAGCCAAAGACCTATCCTCTTCATATAAAGTTGTGATGAAGATGTAATGCTATTTGGTATTATTTACTACTTTTGCCCAAACAAAGATAAGAGTCCATCCTAATAAATAGACTTGCATTTCAGACTTGATTACGCAGTTATGATAAGAAAACGTATTTATCTCACAGCCGCAATATTCCTGCTTGTGGTAAGCTTTTCCGCTTACTACCTCTATCGTGTGAACCGCTCCGCACGCAGCCGTCTGGAGTATGCCAACGGACTCATTGAAGTGAATCCACGAAAAGCACTGGAAGATGTGGAACAGATAAACCGTACTTTCTTGAGCGAAAGGAACTACATGATGTGCGATTTAGTAAAAGCCGGTGCTCTCATCGGCATACAGGAATATCTTGTGCCGGATTCGCTACTTAACATCGTCAGTCCTTACTTCAAATATAAAGCGGACTCATTACACCTGACGGAAATATATTACTACCGGGGCGAGATAGCCCGCCACTCTAATTTCCTGCTCGAAGCCGTAGAATATTTCACCCTCTGCACACAATACAACAACGATGTGTACGATCTTCGCGAACTAAACTTCTACCTCAACAACTTCAAAGGGCAGGTTTACCACACTAAGCACATGATGAAAGAAGAGAAAGAGGCCAAACTCGCCGCCCTCTCTCTAGCCAGGGAACTAAACAATCCCTCTCTCATTGCCGAAGCCTACTCTGAACTCACCCACTATTACGCCCGGACAAATGACGGTGATGAGAGTATTCCTCTGCTCAAAACAGCTTCTATGAAAGGCTACTCCGGCTCCTTGCAAGCCCGGTTATTATTCCTCCTTAGCGAAAAATATGCCGACAAGCACATGTCCGACTCCGCTCGTATCTATGCTCTGCAAATCCCGCATTTATATCAGGACTCGGTCGACTATCTGCTCGGCAAGATACATTCCGATCTTCAACAAATCGATTCCGCTCGTTTTTACCTAAACCGAAGCAGTCAGAGTAATAACCCCTTTATCTGCCTGAAAACCTATCGCCAGTTGACAGATCTGAATATACGTACCGGTTCTCTCAATGGTGTATCAGACTGCTTGGAAAGACTGACGCACTATCAAGCACAGATAGACAGCATCGCTTATAACGAGGACCTTGCTCAAATAGAGAATGTGGATAAACTTCGAAAAACGATCCGTGACTCCGAAGTCGCAGAGGCAGAATACTACCGCTACTGGGTCTTCTATTGCCGGATTATTGTCATTGCTTTTACCGTCATCCTCATTCTAATGTCTATCTCCATCATTCTGCAAAAGAAGAAAAAAAACCTACAACTGAAACGTCAGCAATCACGCCTTGACGCACTGAAGATGCAGATAGACCCGCATTTTATATTCAATAATCTCAGCATCCTGCTCGACCTGGTAGAGACGGGAGATGCCACAGCTCCCATCTACATCAAATGTCTCTCCAAAGTTTACCGGCATATCGTAGCTAATGTAGATAAGAATCTTTCATCCGTTGCCGATGAATTATCCAGTCTGGAGGCTTATATCTTCCTACTCAAAATACGGTTTGAGGATGCCATACAGGTAGAAGTACAAGTTCAGGACGCTATCCGCGAGAGACAGATCCCTCCCATTGTATTGCAGATGTTACTGGAGAATGCTATCAAGCACAATCAAGTGTCGGAAGAAACACCGCTATTCATCCGTGTATATTCTGATGGGAACAAATTGGTAGTGGAAAACAACTGCAAACCTCTTACTCCGAACTCTTCCACCCACCACATCGGGCTGCGAAATATCAAAGAGCGGTATCAGCTCACTGGTGCTCCCGCCCCTGAAATCTATCAGGATGAACACATCTATCGTGTCACCCTTTCAACGCTTTAAACGAAATGATAAATTCCATGAAAGTTCTGATTATAGAAGACGAAAACCACAGTGCCGAACGCCTGCAACGTTACATCTGTGCACTGCACCCTGATTACGAAATTTCCGGCATCACCAAAAGTATTGTCCAAAGCATAGATTTCCTCCAACGGGAGCAGCCGGACCTGATATTCTCCGACATCCGCCTACAGGATGGATTAAGTTTCGACATTTTCCGTCAAGTGGAGATAGTCTCGCCCATCATTTTCACCACTGCCTATGACCAGTATGCTATACAGGCATTTAAATTCAATAGTATCGACTATTTGCTGAAGCCTATCGACTCGGATGAATTGGAAGCAGCTATACAAAAAGCGATAGAAAGAATATCCCCCTCATCTCCTACTACCACTGCCCCGAATCTGGAACAGCTGTTGGAATACCTGAGTGGGGCTATTCCCACCCCTCATTATCGGGAAAGATTTCTGGTATCCCGCAGAGACGAATATATCACTATCGAAGTCCAAAACGTCTGTTTCATCCACTCTCAACAGAACATAACCCGCCTTTATCTGACGGATGGCACCTCTGCCACCATTCCTTCCACATTGGACCAACTGGAAAAGGAAATGAACCCTACTTCTTTCTTCCGTGCAAACCGCCAGCATATGATACAGGTGGGACACATTAAGAAAGTCAGCAACTGGTTCAACTATAAATTAAAGGTAGAAATGAACGGATATCCGCAGGAGGAAATTCTGATAAGCCGGGAGAAAGCTGCCACATTCAAGAAATGGCTGGACAGATAACGACTGACTAGCTCTATAATCAAGATTTGCTGGGGTGTCATACCGAAAGATCAGGACACCCTGCAAACACTGGCAGTACATAGTACAACAACACACTACACAACTACAACCTATAGAAGTAATAATCCGGAAATTCTAACGAAAAATCCGAAAAACCACTAATCATAATAATAAAATACCGGCACTTTTTTCTTTAATGCGGGGATGTACATTTCATCCTGTTTTATCAGATTATCCACGAAAGTGACATCAAAGCCCGTAATATCGAACCAATTCTTATAACAAAGTACCAGATTTAATCTATCAGCAAACCAACGAGTTACGAGGAGTAGAAAAGAAAAACGGAGAGAGTTTTTCAACTTTCTCCGCTTCAGTACCCAGACCCGGGGTCGAACCGGGATGGAAGTGAATCCACTGGTGTTTGAGACCAGCGCGTCTACCGATTCCGCCATCTGGGCGCATACTTGATTTCTCAATTGCGGTGCAAAGATACGACATTATTTTGAATCCACAATAGTTTGGCAAAAAAAAGGAGAAAAAAATAATAAAACATATCTTAAACACTTCTCTATTCAGAGAATAAACCGTACATTAGCAGAAACTTTAAAATAGAGTCACTATCATGACAAACCAGGATAATTATTGCGTGATTATGGGTGGCGGCATTGGAAGCCGCTTCTGGCCGTTTAGCCGCAAAACATTGCCCAAACAATTCTTAGATTTCTTCGGAACGGGTCGTTCACTTTTACAGCAGACTTTTGACCGGTTCCAAAAGGTTATTCCAACAGAAAACATTTTCATCGTTACCAATGCAATGTATGCAGACTTAGTGAAGGAACAATTGCCAAAAGTAAGCGAAAGCCAAATTCTGCTGGAACCTGCAAGACGAAATACGGCTCCATGTATAGCATGGGCCTCTTACCACATCCGGGCACTGAATCCAAACGCCAATATCGTAGTTGCACCTTCAGACCATTTAATTTTAAAAGAAGATGAGTTTCTTGCCGCTATTGAAAAAGGACTTGAATTTGTTTCACGCTCTGAAAAACTACTAACATTAGGTATTAAACCCAATCGTCCGGAAACAGGATATGGATATATACAAATAGATGAACCCGCAGGTGAAAACTTCTACAAAGTAAAAACATTCACTGAAAAACCGGAACTGGAATTAGCTAAAGTATTCGTAGAAAGCGGAGAATTTTACTGGAATTCCGGACTGTTTATGTGGAATGTAAATACAATCATCAAAGCAAATGAAGATTTGTTGCCTGAATTAGCTTCCAAACTGGCACCGGGAAAAGATATTTATGCCACCGATAAGGAAAAAGCATTTATTGAAGAAAATTTCCCCGCATGTCCTAATGTATCCATCGATTTCGGTATTATGGAAAAAGCGGACAACGTGTATGTATCGTTAGGAGATTTTGGCTGGTCTGATCTTGGAACCTGGGGATCACTTTATGATTTATCGGAAAGGGATTCAGAAGGCAATGTTACTCTGAAATGCCATTCGCTTATTTATAATAGTAAAGATAACATGGTAGTACTTCCAAAAGGAAAACTGGCCGTAATTGATGGATTGGAAGGATTTCTAATAGCAGAATCAGACAACGTTCTTTTAATCTGCCGCAAAGATGAAGAACATGCCATCCGTAAATATGTGAATGACGCCCAAATGCAACTGGGTGATGATTTCATTTAGCAGCGCGCAGCACTTAACCCGCCACAGCAAAAACCGGATAAGACAATAATACAAATAATGAACGGTGAACTCTCTGCAAACAATCATGCAGTTCGTTCACCGTTCACCGTTTATTATATTGAAAAACTTTGTGTGTCTTTAAGCAATCACAGGTCCTAGATAATTTCTATTCCCTGCTCTTTACAAAGTTGCAATCCCAGATCTTTCAATCTGAACTTCTGAATCTTTCCACTACCTGTCATCGGGAACTCATTCACAAAGAATATATATTTCGGAATCTTATAACGGGATATTTTATTTCTGCAAAAATCACGAACATCGGCTTCCTGCATTTTCACACCTTTCTGCAAGATAATAAATGCTCCGACTGCCTCACCGTATTTCTTAGAAGGAATACCTGCCACCTGAACATCTTTCACTCCATCAAGTTTATAAAGAAACTCCTCTATTTCGCGCGGATAAATATTCTCACCACCCCGGATAATCATATCCTTAATGCGTCCGGTAATCCGGTAATTTCCATCTTCATCCTTGATACCCAAGTCACCGGAATGCAGGAAGTTGTTTTCATCGATCACTTCTGCCGTTGCTTCCGGATTTTTATAATATCCTTTCATGGTGTTATATCCACGGTTGCACATCTCACCTTGTACGCCAACCGGACATTCCTCACCAGTTTCCGGGTCGATCACTTTTACTTCCGTAAATTCAAAATCACGCCCTACCGTATTACAACGTACATCAAACGGATCATCAATACGAGAAGCTGTCATACCCGGTGCAGCCTCTGTCAGTCCATACACACTAGTCACCTTCATATACATTTTCTCTTCTACCTGCTTCATCAGTTCGACAGGACACAGAGAACCTGCCATAATACCTGTACGAAGACAAGACATATCAAAGAGATCAAACATCGGATGATGCAACTCGGCAATAAACATAGTCGGTACTCCATAAAGAGCCGTGCAACGTTCTTTATGAATGGAAGCCAATACAATCAGCGGATCGAAACGTTCCACCATTACCTGCGTACAACCATGAGTCAGACAGTTCATGGTAGCCAACACCACTCCGAAACAATGGAATAACGGAACACAGCAGCAAAGTTTATCATCTGCCGTGAACTTCATGTGTTCACCAGTCAGAAATCCATTATTGGCAATATTATAATGTGTCAGCATTACTCCCTTCGGAAAACCGGTAGTTCCCGACGTATATTGCATATTCACCACATCGTGACAATCCACCTTGCTTTTGAGTTCGCTCAAACAATCATCTTTCACATTATTTCCCAATAACAGAATCTCCGCTGTATTATACATACCCCGATGTTTCTCCTGCCCTACATACACTACATTTCTCATGTACGGAAAACGTTCACTCTTCAAATGTCCGCGTTCACAGGTTTTCAATTCGGGAAGCATTGTATAGGTCATCTGCACAAAGTCACTGTCCTTCTCGCCATTCACGATACAAAGCGTATGCATATCCGAATCCTGGCAAAGATACTCCAACTCCGATTGTTTATAGTTCGTATTCACAGTAACATATACCGCACCGATCTTCGCACAAGCATACAACAATGTCAACCAATCGGGAACATTAGCCGCCCAGATACCCACATGGGTACCACGTTCCACACCAATGGCGATAAGCCCTTTCGCCATATCATCCACACGACGGTTTAACTGGCTCCAGGTAAAACGGAGATTGCGGTCGGAATAAACGATATATTCCTTATCGGGAGTCTCTTCAGCCCAGTGCTCGAGCCACTGTCCCAAAGTACGATCAAATAATTGCATGGGATTCTTTCTATACTTAATACTTAATACTTTATACTCAACTCAAATCGGCGTGTAAACTACTGCCAGGATTTTTGCAGCCTGCCCCTCGTAAGCATGTACATGATGAGGAACAATGGAATCATAATAAATGCTATCACCCTCTTCCAACAAATAGGTATTCTTACCGTAGCTGATTTCCATGATACCTTCCATAACCATGATAAACTCCTCCCCTTCATGAGAAGAAAGCACGAAGTCGGTATCCTCCGTTGGCATCACATCGATAATAAACGGTTCCATATGACGATCTGCCTTTGACTTGGACAACGAGTGATATTCCATGTGTTTGCGAGAATGAATCGCGTTATTGGAAAAACTAATCGCATCTTTGGCTTCTTTCTTACGACATACCACCGGTCCGACTTCATCCTGGTCATCAAGAAAAGTCCCCAGACGTACTCCCAACACACGCGCTATTTTAATTAGCGGTGCAAGAGAAGGTATATCAATATTATTCTCAATACGTTCAACTTGTTCGATAGCCAAACCCGAACGTTGTGCCAACTCTTCTATGCTTATTGATTTATCTTCGCGGAGGGCTTTAATCTTTTCGCCAACAATCTTACTTGTATCCATTTTGAAAGCATTTTAGTTATCAAAGGTGATAAATTATAATAATTAAGTTGCAAAAATAGCAAAATCTTTAGATGAACACAATTATAACTGAAGAAAATACGACTGTCAGGAAGAAAAAGAAGAAACTAAAAAAGCCGCTCCTCTATAATGAGGAACGGCTCTTAATCTTTTCGCGACAAGTAGATTACTTACGCAAACCGAGCTCTTTAACAATAGCACGATATCTTTCGATATCTCTTGCCTTCAGGTAATCGAGCAAGCGACGACGCTTACCTACCAACATTGTTAACGCTCTTTCAGTACTATAATCTTTTCTGTTGAGCTTCATATGCTCAGTCAGGTGAGAAATACGGTAGGAAAACAAAGCCACCTGGGCCTCAGCTGAGCCGGTATCAGTGTTAGACTTTCCGTACTTTCCGAAGATTTCTTGCTTTTTAGCAGCGTCTAAATACATAATTCTTAGAATTTTAATTGATAAATTATTCTTTTGAGCGTGCAAAGATAGGCATTATCTTTATATCACACAACGATTTACAAGAAAAAATTGCTATCATTGCATATATTTCTAATCCTATTTTCGTACCTTTGCAGCCAAATAATAGGTATTATATGCAAAATATTCGAAACATTGCAATCATTGCCCATGTTGACCATGGGAAAACAACGCTGGTTGACAAGATGCTATTGGCCGGAAATTTATTCCGCAGCAACCAAAATAGTGGTGAACTTATCCTGGATAACAACGATTTGGAACGTGAACGTGGTATAACGATTCTCTCCAAAAACGTATCCATCAATTACAACGGTACAAAAATTAATATTATTGATACTCCGGGACACAGCGACTTCGGTGGTGAGGTAGAACGCGTATTGAATATGGCCGACGGTTGTATTCTGTTGGTAGACGCCTTCGAAGGTCCGATGCCCCAGACTCGTTTCGTACTGCAAAAGGCGCTGGAAATCGGTTTGAAACCTATCGTGGTAGTTAATAAGGTAGATAAGCCTAACTGCCGTCCGGAAGAGGTTTACGAAATGGTTTTCGATTTGATGTTCAGCCTGAACGCAACGGAAGACCAGCTGGACTTCCCCGTAATCTACGGTTCCGCCAAAAACAACTGGATGAGCACCGACTGGAAGCAACAGACTGACAGTATTACTCCGCTATTGGATTGTATCATCGAAAATATTCCGGCACCCAAACAACTGGAAGGCACTCCCCAGATGTTGATTACTTCTCTGGATTATTCTTCTTATACCGGTCGTATCGCCGTAGGTCGCGTACATCGCGGTACATTAAAAGAAGGTATGAATATAACGCTTGCGAAACGCAACGGCGATATGTTCAAGAGCAAAATCAAAGAACTCCATGTTTTCGAAGGTTTAGGCCGCGTGAAAACAAGTGAAGTCTCTTCCGGTGACATCTGCGCACTGGTAGGTATCGACGGATTCGAGATTGGAGATACAGTTTGTGATTTTGAGAATCCGGAAGCATTGCCGCCAATCGCTATTGATGAGCCGACCATGAGTATGTTGTTTGCGATCAACGATTCTCCTTTCTTCGGCAAGGATGGTAAGTTTGTGACTTCACGCCACATCCATGACCGCCTGATGAAAGAACTCGATAAGAACTTGGCTCTCCGTGTAAGAAAGAGTGAGGAAGACGGTAAATGGATTGTTTCCGGTCGTGGCGTACTCCACCTCTCTGTATTGATCGAAACAATGCGTCGTGAGGGTTACGAATTACAGGTGGGTCAGCCGCAGGTTATCTTCAAAGAAATCGACGGTGTGAAATGCGAGCCGATTGAAGAGTTGACCATCAATGTACCGGAAGAATATTCCAGCAAGATTATTGATATGGTTACCCGTCGTAAAGGCGAGATGGTAAAGATGGAAAACACGGGCGAACGTATCAATCTCGAATTCGATATGCCTTCTCGTGGTATCATCGGATTGCGTACCAATGTACTGACTGCTTCTGCCGGTGAAGCCATCATGGCACACCGCTTCAAAGAATATCAGCCGCACAAAGGAGAAATCGAACGTCGTACGAACGGTTCTATGATTGCTATGGAAAGTGGAACAGCTTTCGCTTATGCCATCGACAAATTGCAGGATCGCGGTAAGTTCTTTATCTTCCCGCAGGATGATGTTTATGCAGGACAAGTAGTAGGTGAGCATTCTCACGACAATGACCTGGTTATCAATGTTACCAAATCGAAGAAGTTGACGAATATGCGTGCTTCCGGTTCGGATGATAAAGTACGTCTGATTCCACCTATCCAGTTCTCACTCGAAGAAGCACTGGAGTATATCAAGGAAGACGAGTATGTAGAAGTTACCCCTAAAGCAATGCGTATGCGTAAAGTGATTTTGGACGAAATTGAACGTAAACGTGCAAACAAGAACTAACCATTCTTTCATAATATTATAATAGAAATCCCGGTTAAACGCAGTGTTTAACCGGGATTTTCTTTTTCCTATAAGCATTACTAATACAGCAACAATCCTACCACACCCGCCAGACAAATCAATAGAATAGGATGAAGATTCCATTTCCATGTAACCCCAAAGGCGACTGCGAAAATACCGATGCTTTTATAGTCCATAAAATTCTCTCTATTCATCATAAGCAATGCAGCAGAAGCAATCAGGGCGACCGACATAGGAAGCAGTCCGGACATAGCCGCTTTAATATACTTATTATCCTTACACTTCGCAAAGAAATAAGAAATGAGCAATACCAAAATAAAAGAAGGCAAACAAACGGCTACAGTGGCCAACACAGCTCCCCAAACACTTTGTGTTACCGCATAGCCTACGTACGTAGCACTATTTATACCAATCGGTCCCGGAGTCATCTGCGAAATTGCGACCACATCCGTAAACTGTTGAGGAGTCAGCCAATGATGGAGATCCACTATCTCATGTTGAATCAGGGAAAGCATCGCATATCCACCCCCAAAACCGAACATACCTATTTTAAGATACACCCAAAGTAATTGCCAATATATCATACCTGTTTATTCGCTATTTTTTCTTTCAACCATAATGTATATACCAATCCCCCTATAATTCCGGCCAATACAATATAAATAGGTGATAAGCCGAACTGCCAGATCAACACGGTAGCTATGGCAGGAGCAACCAACTGAAAACACTTCAGTTTCAAAGCTCTTGCAGCAGAAATACAAGGAAACAGAATCAATGCTACTACGGCAGGACGTATTCCATTAAAGATGCGAATCATCACTTCATTATCCTGAAACCGTGCAAAAAACATGGCTATCAGCATCATGATAACGAAAGAAGGAAGAATCGTAGCCAATGCACACACCAGACTCCCACCCACCTTATACAACTTATATCCTACGAAGATAGAAATATTCACCGCAAACACCCCCGGAAGTGACTGTGTCAAAGCAAACATCTCCATAAATTCTTCCTTACTCATCCATTGTTTGGCAACAATCTCCCGTTCAATCAACGGAATCATGGCATAACCACCACCAATAGTAAACATTCCAATCTTCGCAAATGTCACGAATAATTTTAAATACTCCAGTACCATCCTCTCTTTCTAACTTTCCGATATTTTGCGTTTAATTTTTAATGAGCCCTTTGGCTGCATCATATCTAATCTGATAACTGTGTCCTTTCACTGTTTTAAAGGAAATAGTCTGATCCGCATACTTTATAACACAGTTGCCTCCTGCATTAGAGCGCACAACAGCTTCCTTCAACAGATGATTCTCCCAAATCATATCCACCTCAAAATTTCCTTTTGCACAGATACCACTGATAGAACCATCTTTCCATGCATCCGGCAAAGCCGGTAATAATTGAATAAAGCCCATATGACTTTGGAGCAACATTTCGGTAATTCCCGCTGTCCCGCCAAAGTTTCCATCAATCTGGAAAGGCGGATGCGTATCCCACAAATTATCCATGGTTCCGTTCTTCAATAAATTGCCGAATAAAGTATAAGCATGATTACCATCCTGCAAACGCGCCCACTGATTCAACTTCCAACCCATACTCCAACCGGTAGCACCATCACCACGATGCACCAATACTACTTTAGCAGCTTTCGCCAGTTCGGGAGTAGTGACCGGAGAAACCGTATGCCCCGGATGCAGACCGAACAAATGATTCACATGACGATGTTCATCTTTCGGATCATCAATATCCACCGACCATTCCATCAACTGACCATAACGACCTATTTGATAGGGAACGAGATTGGCAAGCACATGCTCCCACTGCTTACGTTCTTTCTTATCTACACCCAACACTTTGCTTGCCTCAATCGCATCCATCAGAATTTCACGCACCACGGCATGCACAAAAGTAGCTCCCTGATCGATAGGACCATGTTCGGGCGAAGTGGACGGAGCAGCCGTATAGGTTCCATCCGGCTTATGCCACAGGTAATCGACTGCAAAATCGGCACTACTCTTAATCAGTTCATAACCGGTTTCTTTCAGAAATTTCAAGTTTCTTGTATAGTCGTAATACTCCCAGATATGGGTAGCCAGCCAAGGACCTGCCATCGGATTGAAGTTCCACGACATATCCTGACTTTCCAACGGAGTGGTAAAGCCAAAAATATTGCCTGAGATAGATGCCGTCCATCCTCTAGCACCGAAATAAGCCTGTGCAGTCTTCTCGCCCGGTTTCACGAGCGTACGGATAAAGTCAATCAACGGAAGCACGCACTCATTCAAGTTGGTAGAACAAGCAGGCCAATAATTCATCTGGATATTGATGTTATTATGATAATCCACACGCCACGGCCCATCAACATTATTGTGCCAGATCCCCTGCAGATTGGCAGGCATATTGCCCGGACGGGAACTGGCAATCAGGAGATAACGTCCAAATTGATAATACAACTCTTCCAGATAATAATCCGGTTGTCCTTTCCGATAATTTTTCAGACGTTGAGAAGTAGGCAGGTTCACTCCTTTCACCGCTGGATTCAGATTCAGCCGGACCCGGTTGAACAGAGTAGCATAATCATTATAATGCTGATTGAATAAAGCAGTATATCCCTGCGCCACTGCGTTATTCATCCACTGCTTTGTCGTTTCTTCGGGATTAACACCTATATATGTTTTCGGATCTTTGAAATCCGGATCAAAGTTAATCTTATAGTCAGTGTCCGCTGTGACATAAAATACAACTTCGTCTGCATCCTTCACCGTCAACTTTCCATCTGCATTAGACAGTGTTCCTCCTTTCGCTTCTGCCCGGATGCGAACAGCATATTCCATTCCATTATTATCCAAAGAAGCTGTGTAAACCAATCCTTTATTTCCATCAGAAGCCATGCTGCCGGTAGACAGGGGATTGGGCGCATAACTGAAAACCAGATTTTGTTTCCCCGGTTGATCCGCGCTAAAACGTACCACCATTACATTGGCAGGGTAAGAGATAAAAAAGTTACGTTGATAAGCCACACGATCCTTTTTGAATTGCACGACTGCCATAGCCGAATCCAAAGACAGAATGCGCTTATAATCGCTCATTCCTATCATATTCAGTCCGGTTTCTACATAAAACTCTCCCATTGTAGTAAAGCTGCCGAAACGGAAAGGATTTTCTCCGTCAGCTTCATACGATACTTCACTATTGAAGTTCTGCCGCATCAGCATTTCAGCCTTTTTCTGATCTCCTTCCGTAAATGCTTTGCGTATTTCATCTAAAAGATGGGCCGATTGCTTATTGACATTCCAATAATAGTCCGCACCTTTCGCTGTGTTCGGACCACCGCGCCAAAGCGTTTTTTCATTGAAAGTGATACGCTCGGCTTCCACCGATCCCATAATATTTGCGCCGAGGCTGCCGTTACCAATAGGCAATGACTGTGACTCCCAACTGGCATCCAGATTACGTCCGCTTCCTGCTGTTACCGGTTTATTTTCACCTTTCCACAAATCCGGTCTTCCGCCATACCAGGCAGCATACCCCTGCAAAGTATTGGGAGTGTCAAACCAGATGGAAAGTCCTTGAGTATAATCGGTTTCTCCGGCATAAAGCCCGGAGGTAAGGAATAAGGAACTGATAAGAAGGAAATAAAATTTCTTCATGGTCGTCGTATTATTATTCAAGATTATCCACTTATATATAATTTGCACAAAAGTAATCAAAATATACCATAACTGCCTTTAAAGGTTAGTACTCCTGTTTTGGCAAATATAGGGAAAAGTTTTAAACAGGCAGCATTTATTCCCATAGAAAGGCACAGGCATAAACAAAAAAAAGGCGGTTCGAAATCGAACCGCCTTCCATATTATATCTGATTCTCCAATTAGAGTTTCGGACCAGCAGCAACCAAAGCCTTACCAGCTTCGTTACCAGTAAATTTAGCGAAGTTCTTGATGAAACGTCCAGCCAAATCTTTTGCTTTTTCTTCCCATTTGCAAGCACATTCGTAAGTGTCGCGTGGATCAAGGATCTTCGGATCAACACCCGGAAGTTCTGTAGGAACAACAAAGTCGAAGAAAGGAATCACCTTAGTAGGAGCTTTGTCAATAGAACCATCAAGGATAGCATCGATGATACCACGAGTATCTTTGATAGAGATACGTTTGCCAGAACCATTCCATCCTGTGTTAACCAAGTATGCTTTAGCACCAGTCATTTCCATCTTCTTAACCAATTCTTCTGCATATTTAGTCGGGTGCAATGACAAGAAAGCAGCACCGAAGCAAGCAGAGAATGTCGGAGTCGGTTCAGTGATACCACGTTCTGTACCAGCCAATTTAGCTGTAAATCCAGACAAGAAGTAGTATTGAGCCTGTTCCGGGTTCAAGATAGATACCGGAGGCAATACACCGAATGCATCAGCAGACAAGAAGATAACTTGTTTAGCGTGAGGACCTTTAGAAACCGGTTTAACAATGTTTTCGATGTGATAAATAGGATACGAAACGCGAGTGTTTTCAGTCACGCTCTTATCTGTGAAATCAATCTTACCGTTAGCGTCAACTGTTACGTTTTCAAGCAAAGCATCACGTGTGATAGCATTGTAGATATCCGGTTCGCTTTCTTTATCCAGGTTGATAACCTTAGCGTAGCAACCACCTTCGTAGTTGAACACACCTTCGTTATCCCATCCGTGTTCGTCGTCACCGATCAATTTACGTTTCGGGTCAGTAGACAAAGTTGTCTTACCTGTACCAGACAATCCGAAGAAGATAGCAGAGCTAGTTCCTTCCATATCAGTGTTAGCAGAACAGTGCATAGAAGCGATACCACGAAGCGGGTTCATGTAGTTCATGATAGAGAACATACCTTTCTTCATTTCACCACCGTACCAAGTATTCAGGATTACTTGTTCTTTAGTCTTCAGGTTGAATACAGTAGCAGTTTCAGAGTTCAAGCCCAGTTCTTTGTAGTTGTCAACTTTTGCTTTAGAAGCGTTGAAACATACGAAATCAGGTTCTCCGTAGTTAGCAAGTTCTTCAGCAGTCGGGCGGATGAACATGTTAGTTACGAAGTGAGCCTGCCAAGCTACTTCCATAATGAAACGTACTTTCATACGAGTAGCTTCGTTAGCACCACAGAAAGTATCAACAACGAACAAACGTTTGCCGGAAAGTTGTTTTACAGCTTTAGCTTTCAAGTCAGCCCAAGCTTCTTCAGTACATGGTTTGTTGTCGTTTTTGTAATCTTCAGAAGTCCACCATACAGAATCAGCAGAAGCTTCATTCTTAACGAAGAATTTATCTTTAGGAGAACGACCGGTATAGATACCTGTCATCACGTTCACAGCGCCTAATTCAGTTACTTGACCTTTTTCAAAGCCTTCCAGACTCGGTTTTGTTTCTTCAGCGAACAAAACATCATAAGACGGATTGTGCAAAATCTCGGTCACACCTGTGATGCCGTACTTGCTTAAATCTAAATTTGCCATTTTCTTTGAATTAATTAAAATTGGTATTTTGTTTTCTATCTCTTTTCACCTTAACATGGGGAGCTTTGAATACCCCCTTGTAAATCCGGCTACAAAAGTAATACTTTCTTTGGAAAGGAAGAAGGTATTGAAGAAATTTTTCCTTAATTGAAACTCTTTTATAAATTCCTAACAATATCTGCAAACTGAATATTGCAATTTGAAAGATTATCATTTACTTTGCAAGCCAGTATGCTGACAATACTATGAAAATGAGATTAAAATTTGATTAAAATATAATATGAAAGTAATTGATTTTGGCCAAACTAATTCGATTCTAAACCAGTACATATCCGAAATTAGAAATGTAGAAGTTCAGAACGACCGCCTGCGTTTCCGCCGTAACATTGAACGGATTGGAGAAATCATGGCTTATGAAATGAGTAAAGAGTTTAAATACTCGGTAAAGAATATCCAGACACCACTGGGAATTGCTCCGGTCAGTACGCCGGACAACAATTTAGTAATCAGCACTATTCTACGTGCAGGTCTGCCTTTCCACCAAGGTTTCCTTAGTTATTTCGACGGGGCGGAAAATGCATTTGTTTCCGCTTACCGCAAATATAAAGATACGCTGAAATTCGATATACATATAGAATATATCGCATCTCCCCGTATTGATGACAAGACATTGATTATCACCGATCCTATGTTAGCAACAGGAGGCAGTATGGAACTGAGTTACCAGGCAATGCTGACGAAAGGTCATCCCGCTGAAATCCACGTTGCTTCCATTATTGCCAGCCAAAAGGCCATTGACCATATAAAGAATGTATTTCCTGAAGACAAGACAACCATTTGGTGCGCTGCCATTGATCCGGAAATCAACGAACATTCTTATATTGTTCCGGGATTGGGTGATGCAGGTGATCTTGCTTATGGCGAAAAAGAATAAATGATTCAACCCGATACACCATCAGCTGATTCAGCCGACACAGGAATAGATATAGAAATCTGTGTATATCCGGTTCTCTCTCATATATAAAAACAGAAATCCTCTTTCAACCTATCACCAGCATTATCAAACCCTTTATCCATAGTGTTTTCAGAGCGGTGATAGGTTGTCAGTAACCTATCACCGCATCTATCACCTATCACCACCTAAATTAAATAATAGTTATTGCTAAAGAGAACATCAACGCGTTCTTAATAGTCTTTCCCGTATTGAAACGACTTGTTTCAAGCCGTGGAACTATCAGTTTCAAGCGTTAGAAACAAAAGTTTCAAGGTGGAGAAACAATAGTTTCACGCTGGGGAAACAATAGTTTCACGCCGGAGAAACAACAGTTTCAACGCTTGAAACTACTTGTTTACCACCTCGTAACTCCTTTCCATCCCAAGGCATAGATAATATAAGCCACAGGAGAGTAGAGTTGAGCTTTTGATAGACAAATCTCCGCACTTAGTCGATTTTATTTTTATCTGTTCCGATATCTGCTTAGCTTTGAAGTATTAAAACAAATAAAAGCATAAGAGAGATGAGAAAAAACATGAAATTGATAGGATTGGCAGTCTGCTTAACGTGCTGTGCAGGTTTTATAAATGCACAAGAAGCCAATGAGCCGCAAGAAAGGCAACAAGAAAAGCGTCTTCCACGTGAGGTGTTGAATCCGGAAAAGGTAGCCACGCAGATGACAGACCAAATGAACAAGTTACTCCAGTTGACAGATAAACAATATAAAAAAATATACAAGCTGAACTTGAAAGAGCAGAAAGCATTCTTCAAGGCTATGCAAAATTCGGATGGCCAACGTCCGCCAATGGGAGAAGGTCATGAAATGCGGGGAGGACGCCCACCAATGGGTGGAGGCCAACCGCCTATGATGAGAGAAGGTGGTTTTCCCGGCAGAATGGGAGGTGGACCGATGATGAGCAAAGATAACAATTCTGCCGATTCACAAAAGAAAGCTGCAGAAGCCAAAGAAAAGAAGATAAAAAAGATTCTGACAAAAGAGCAGTACGAAAAGTGGCAGGCAGAACAAAATGCCGCACGGAAAAAGGCTGCTCAAAGAAGAATGCACAAAGATAATCACTCTGGCGAAAAACCGGATTTTGAACAGAAAAATCTCTAAAACATCACACTTAATATATTTCTATGAACAGCGTTTGTTTTTCATAATTTTTTAGTGAATGCAAAGTAGCGGCTCTCTTCGTGAGGAAGAGAGCCGCCTTTATTTTACAGCCTTACAATACATTATAAGGTTGATGACTATTACATTTTAAGGCTTCTTCGCTATCTTGCTCCGCTGTGTCCACGCAAGAAGCATAACTCCGATTAACAATAAAGCCAATGCTGCATAAGCAATACTTTCCGTGACGTGTATGCTTTGCGGATCAAACCACATCTCGATGGTATGTTCTCCTGCCGGCATATTTATTGCACGCAAGATATAGTCTGCACGGGCAATATCCACCAGCTGACCATCGATAGTCACCTGCCATCCCGGATAATATATTTCAGAGAAAACAACAACTCCGTCTTTAGGAGTGGAAGCCTTATAAACCAAACGATTTGGCTCGTAACTGGTTAACTGGATGGTAGATAATGAATCTTTATATCCTTCTGTCACACCCTTCAGCTGTTCTTTAAACTTCACATCCACTACGGCTGTTTCCGTTGGGAGAATATCGTTCAAAGCATCTATTTCTTCATTTGCATTATTTACATACTGCACCTTATCTACGAACCATGCATTACCGTATGCATAAGGATTCATAACAGGAACAGCCTGCCCTTGCTCTCCGGCAGGGAAAATGAAGTATTTGGTATTCAGCATATTCAATACACGGAATTTGGAAGCATCCACACTGTCCATCTGTCCACCGGCAGTAGCCACAGCCTGATAAGTTTCCTTCATTTCGGGCACGATGTGATGGTCTATCATTTCCTGATAGCGGCGAAGCTTTGCTGCATGATAGCCGCCGACACTCTTATGCCAATATGCTGTATTGTTTTCATTAAATGTATTACCGGGGAAACCGATGAAGTTCAGTACACGATAATTCGGAGTCGTATCCTGAAGAATAATCTCATCCGCCTGTGTCTTCACGAATGCTTCTGACTGCTTCGACTTCGGTACGAACTGTTCGTCATTCAAGTAGCGTTTATTGACGCTCCACATATCTATCAGACACAAAAGCGCAATACCCGCCAGCGTGAAAGAGGCTTTCAACTTCCGCAGCTGATACAAGAATAAGAACAGGCAACCGATCACTATAATAAAGAAGCTGCGCCATGCATCCGAAGCAATAATGGCTTCGCGCATTTCAGTCAGATTAGCCACAAACGGAGCCAAATGTTCGGCAGGAAGTGCTTGTTGCAACGCAGCCATCTCCTGCGTCGTTATAAAGCAGGAGAAGAAAACGCCCGGGGCGACAGCTAAAACGAGTGCAACACCGGCAGTTAGTACCAACGCAGCAATCACGCCTCTGCAGTTCTTTTCCTGTTTCAGCATATCCGGTTTACTCAAAATCTCTTTCAAGGCAAAAATCGCCAACAAAGGTATTGTAAATTCAGCTATTACCAGAATAGAAGATACAGCGCGGAACTTATTATACATCGGGACATAATCGATAAAGAAGTCCGTCAGTCCCATGAAATTCTTTCCCCATGAAAGCAGAATCGAGAAGATAGTAGCTCCCAGCAGCGCCCATTTAAGAGGACCTTTCACAATGAAGCACCCCAATACAAAAAGGAACATCACAAATGCCCCCACATATACCGGACCGGCTGTCCACGGCTGCTCGCCGAAATATTGAGGTAACTGTGAGTAGATACCGTTATACATTGGATTAGCCTTTGCCATAGCAGCTTCGCTCTGCGACATCGTAGATCCTGATCCTCCCCCTTTTACATTCGGAACCAGCAACGTCAACGTTTCACCGATACCATAACTCCAGTTGGTTATATAATCACGATCCAATCCGCTACTGGTCTGACTGGCAGCAGCTCCCTCCTGCTTCAATTCGCTCTTGCCGCGCATCGTCTCCTTACTATATTCATACGTATGATACAGATTGGAAATATTGATACAGACTCCTACCACGGCAGCCAGTGCCAAAACCCCGCTGGCCTTGAAGAAATGAGGCAATTCTTTCTTTTTATAAGCATCTTCAAAGTAAGCTCCTACAAAAAACAGGATCACAAACATGAAATAATAACTCATCTGAATGTGATTCGACTGAATCTGAAGGGCGATGAACAGGGCCGTAATGATTCCGCCCAACAGATATTTCTTCCGGTAAGCCAGAACGACACCTGCAATCGTAGGTGGTATATAAGCCAATGTCACAAACTTCCAGATATGCCCTGCCGGTATCAGAATGAAGAAATAGGAAGAGAATGCCCATATCACTCCGCCTAATCCTGCCAGCCAGGCCGATATTCCGAATGCCCGCAAGAGGATATAAAATCCCAGCATCATGATAAAAGTCAGCACTACATAATCCGGGAGAAAGAGGCGATAAATCCTCTCCACTCCTTTCAGAGACGTTGTCGAGTCGTAACTCGGAGACATCTGATAGGTAGGCATACCTCCAAAAATCGAATTCGTCCAACGTGTACGTTCTCCAGTACGTTCGAGGTACTCTTTCGATTCTTGTCCTGCACCGACTCCGGCAGCCGTGTCATGCTGAAACAAGATACGACCTTCGATATCAGCCGGGAAAAAATAGGCAAAAGAAAGAATGATAAAAGCCAGAATGGCTATTAAGTCGGGAAGAAACTTTTTCATTTACGATTAGACGATTTACTATTTACGATTGAAGTTTGAATATAAAAATAAATACGATTGGCAATCTAACATTTACAATTGATAACGGTGGGATATCAATCTCCTGCATTTATCAATCGTAAATGGTAAATCGTCTAATCGTAAATCTAATTAGTATCTATAATGATCTGCTTTATAAGGACCATCCACTGACACACCGATATAAGCGGCCTGTTCGGGCGTCAGCTTAGTCAGTTTCACACCGATCTTCTCAAGATGCAGGCGAGCCACTTCCTCGTCCAGATGCTTCGGCAGGCGATATACATTGATATCATATTTCTTGTTGAACAGTTCTATCTGTGCCAATGTCTGATTGGTAAATGAATTACTCATCACGAATGACGGGTGTCCTGTTGCACATCCCAGATTTACCAGGCGACCGTCGGCCAACAAGATGATGCTATGTCCATCCGGGAAATAATAACGGTCTACCTGCGGTTTGATATTCACACATTTGATGCCCGGATAATGTTTCAAAGCATCTACCTGAATTTCATTATCGAAATGGCCGATGTTGCAAACGATAGCCTGATCTTTCATTTTCTCCATGTGGTCGATACGGATAATATCGATATTTCCTGTCGTAGTCACGAAGATGTTACCTTCCATGCAAGCTTCTTCCATCGTCACTACTTCGAAACCTTCCATTGCAGCCTGCAGTGCACAGATCGGGTCTACCTCCGTCACGAGCACCCGCGCTCCGTAAGAACGCATGGAATGAGAACAGCCTTTACCCACATCACCATAACCGCATACCACTACTACTTTTCCGGCAATCATCACATCTGTTGCGCGCTTGATTCCGTCAGCCAACGATTCGCGGCAACCGTACAGATTATCAAACTTAGATTTCGTTACCGAGTCGTTCACATTGAATGCCGGGAACAGCAATTTGCCTTCTTCCTGCATCTGATACAAACGGTGTACGCCTGTCGTAGTCTCTTCAGATACGCCACGCACTTCTTCCGCTACACGATGCCAGCGGGTGCTGTCTTCTGCCAACACTTTTTTCAAAATGGCATTCAGTTCTATTTCATCCTCTGCATGTACTTCCTTATCCAATACGGCAGCATTATTTTCTGCATCATAACCCACGTGGATCATCATTGTCGCGTCACCGCCATCATCTACAATCACATTCGGTCCCTTGCCGCCGTCAAAGCTCAATGCCTGCAACGTGCACCACCAATAATCGGCAAGAGTCTCGCCTTTCCATGCAAACACCGGCACGCCGGCAGCAGCTATTGCAGCAGCAGCATGATCCTGTGTTGAATATATATTACAAGAGCACCAACGTACTTCAGCTCCTAAAGCCACTAATGTTTCAATCAGCACAGCCGTTTGAATGGTCATGTGCAACGAGCCCATAATGCGGGCGCCTTTTAACGGTTTGGATTCTCCATACTTTTCGCGAAGAGCCATCAGGCCGGGCATTTCTTTTTCTGCCAAATCGATTTCCTTGCGTCCGAAATCAGCAAGTGTAATATCTGCCACCTTATAGGGCAGAGTAGAGAATAATTCTGTAGACATATTGTAAATCATTTATATATAATGGACGCAAAGATAGAACATTCTGATTAGTAGGGCAAAAGCTATCCGTTTTTTTTATATTATAATAACTAGGGAGGCAGTCAGCATCTCGGAATATTGTCTTATATTTGCAACAGATAAAACAAATTCTACAACATTCTAATGAATAACAATAAATCTTCTATGAGGAATTACAAAAACAAAACAAAGGAAGACCTTTTAGAAATAATCGAACAATTAGAGGAGAAAATAGATTTTCTTTCCTCTCATTCTTCTTCTGATTCTTCCTCTCCCTCCAAAGAACGTTTTCGTGATAAATATAGCACCCGGATACTGGATGCTCTTCCTGACATGCTCACCGTCTTCGACCATGACGCCAACATCATAGAGCTTGCTTCTTCTCCGGCAACTAATCACGTTGAAGGTATCAGCGCCAACAATATCACCACTACTAACGTAAAAGACATTCTACCCAAAGAGGCTTATGAAAGTGTCCGCAAGAATATGGATAAGGTGATTCTCACAGGAGAAAGTTCAACAGCCAGACATGATCTTATGTTGGACGGTGTTTTACATCACTACGAAAACCGTATCTTTCCTTTGGATAAGGAATATCTATTGTGTATGTGCCGTGATATATCCCAACAATGGGAGGCGGAACAGACGAATGCCCAACAACAGAAAGAGCTAAAGGCCGCCAGAATCAAGGCGGAAGAGTCGGATCGGCTGAAATCTGCTTTTCTGGCAAATATGAGTCATGAAATACGTACCCCGCTCAATGCCATTGTAGGGTTCTCCAAACTAATCACTTCCGCAGCATCTGCGGAAGAGAAGAACCAATATTCGGAAATCATCGAACGAAATTCGGAAATGCTGCTGAATCTATTCAATGATATTCTGGATCTGGCATCTCTTGAAGCTGATTCTCTAAAATTCAATATCCGCCCGATCAAATTAATAGATATCTGCCTGCAACTGGAACAACAATTCTGCCATAAGACGCAAAACGGTGTCAGGCTCATTTTGGACGACGTAGATACGGACATGTATGCTTCGGGAGACTGGAATCGCATCATACAAATTATAAGTAACTTGCTTAGTAACGCTACGAAGTTTACCCCGAAAGGAGAAATCCATTTCGGCTATCGGGAAAAGGAGGATTTTGTAGAGTTCTATATTAAAGATAGCGGCATCGGCATTCCGGCAGCAAGAATTGCCACTATTTTCCGGCGCTTTGGAAAGGTCAACGATTTTGTTCAGGGAACAGGATTGGGATTAACTCTTTGCAGAATGTTGGTAGAGAAGATGGGTGGACGTATCTGGTTGCGCTCTCAGGAAGGACAAGGAAGCAGATTCTATTTTACCCTGCCTTTGATTCGCCAATAAAGATCGGTTAAGGACACAAATATCAGTGTCCGGGCATGACCTTACAGGACTTTTACAATTAGATATAGATATACAGAAAACGCGGCTTGTTAGTAACAAAGCCGCGTTTTCCACATATATCTATGTTCGAAATATATTCATTTATTCCTTAGCAGCCGGAGCACTAAGCATTTCTTTATATTTCACCGGATCATTCAGAATTTTCATTGCTTCCTTCAAACCGTCATCATCCTTCAACTGCTGGATGATATTACCACGTTGGTAATAGTAACGCTTGATAATTTCGGTAGCAATCATCTTCTTTATATCAGATGAGAAATAATCCAAGTCGCGGTCAAGATCATGATTCAACTTCTTTTCAAGTGCTTTGAACTCCTCTGAAGCATCATTCATATATCCTTCAAACTCGGCAGCTTCTTTCAACGTTTTCAGAATCTTCTCGCTTTGCTGGTCATATTTGAAGTCGGCTTTCTTCACCAACGCTTTAAAATCATTATAATCGGCATCTGTCACCTCAAACTTCTCCGGAGCAACGATGGTAGGATGCTTCAAACAATACTGTGTTGCATAATCGAAAATCAGATTATCGCGTACCAGATAGAAGAGGATATTCGGTAATTTCTCCTGTTTGATAACAATATCCGGCATTACACCACCTCCGTCGCGTACTTCACGTCCGGCAGCCGTATGGAATACCTTAGTCAAACTATCAGGAATGGTTCCTACACTTCCATCTTCATTACGATGCTTGTAATCAATAGCCTGTACACAACGGCCACTCGGAATATAATATTTGGAGGTAGTCACTTTCATCGTTCCGCCATAAGGCAAAGAGCGGGGAACCTGTACCAGTCCTTTTCCGAAGGTACGGTTACCAACGATAACGGCACGGTCGAGATCCTGCAAAGAACCTGATAAGATTTCGGAAGCAGAAGCGGTTCCGCTATTTACCAGTACCGCAATCGGAATGTCCAAATCCAACGGTTCGCGCAATGTCTTGTAAGTGTTACTAGCCTGTTTGATTTTTCCTTTTGTCGTCACAATCACCTTTCCACGCGGTAAGAAATAATTCGCAATTTCCACTGCTTCATCCAGCAATCCGCCGCCATTACTACGAAGGTCTATCACCAACGAAGTAGCGCCCTGTTTCTTCAAATCCAGAAATGCTTTCTTAAACTCTTTGGAAGGGTTGCCGGAAAAAGTGCTAAGGCTGATGTAACCTACCTTGTTATCCAATACGGCAGTATAAGGAATTGCCGGATTCTGAATAGACTCACGCACAATCGTGAATTCCATCGGTGTACGTCCGCCTTTCTCATTCGGGCGCTCAATCTTTAGCTTAAAACTGGTACCTGCCTGTCCGCGTAACATCTGGCTGACTTCCGCGTTATTCTTACCGGCAAGATCCTGTCCGTCAATCTCCATCAGGATATCTCCCGCTTTCAGACCGGCTTTTGCAGCAGGCGTTCCCTCGAAAGGTTCAGAAATCATCGAACGCTTTAGTTTCGTATTATAAGCAATGTAAGAACCCATCCCACCAAATGATCCTTTAATCATCTGCTCCAGTTCACTCTGATCCTCTTCCGGGAAATATTCCGTATAAGGATCCAGCGTATAAAGCATATTATCGATTCCTTCCCGAATCGTTTTATTCGGATCAATGGTATCTACATAGAACATATCCAGTTCTTTCACAATCGCATTAAATATATCCAGATTCTTTGCAATCTGGAAATTACGGTCGTCTCCACTCTTGAAACTAAAGAAAGCAACTGTGGCTATCACCGCTACTGCAACAATAGCTATCTGCCTGTTCAGCAATTTTTTCATACCTCTTTCAATCTAAATGAGTCGTAAAAGTAGCTCAATCCTTTGTTATTCCGCCAGAATCCTGTTAATATTTAACTTAATTTCATCCCAGCGTTCCTGTGATATCGTTGTTCCGATTACCTGAATAACATTTCCCGAGAGAATAGAACCTATTTTTGCACATTTATCCAACGAATATCCGCAAGTCAATCCGTATAAGAATCCGGAAGCAAAATAGTCACCGGCACCAGTAGTATCTACCACCTTTTGAACCGAAATGGCTGAAGCCTTTATTTCTTCTGTCCCTTTGCGGATGTAAGAACCATTTGCCCCGACTTTTACAATAGCAATACTGCATTTCTTGGCAATCACTCTCAAAGCTTCCTCCGGCTCCTTGCCAGTAAAGGCTTTCGCTTCCTCTTCGTTTGCAAAGACAATGTCGACATATTTGTTTATTAGCAAAGTGAAGAATTCCAGATCATTAGCCACAATGTTATAACTAGCCATATCGAGACAAATCTGCAAACCGGCTTCTTTAGCCAGTTCAATGGCGTGAAGAATCATTTCGTGGTCCTGAACAAGATAGCCTTCTATAAATAGGTATGCATAACCCTTAAACATATCCAAGGTCAGTTCCTCTGCTCTTAAAGAAGCCGCTGCTCCCAGATAGGTTCCGAAAGTACGCTCCCCATCCGGTGAAATAAAAGTGGATGCCACACCGGAAGGCAGTCGATCTGACGTCAATAATTTGTCTTCAATCTTATTTTTCCACAGATTTTCACGAAAAAATTCTCCATAATTATCATTTCCCACTTTTCCGATAAACCCTGTTCCGGCACCCAAACAAGCCAGTCCGAGGATGGCATTTCCTGCCGATCCGCCTGTTGCCAAATGGGTTTTCATCTGTGAAAATTTTGCGTTAATCTGCTGTAACTTAGCGTCATCGATGAGCTGCATGCTTCCTTTGGGTAAACCCATTTCATCCAACAGAGTATCATCCTTCAGGGTTGCGAGTACGTCTACCAGGGCGTTGCCCAATCCTATTATTTTGTCCATTCCTAATATTTTTTTTGCAAAGATATTGCATATTTCAAAAAAACCTAGTACTTTTGCATCGCAATTGAGAAAAACATTCTTCCTTAGCTCAGTCGGTTAGAGCATCTGACTGTTAATCAGAGGGTCCTTGGTTCAAGTCCAAGAGGAAGAGCAAAGTTGAAAATCTTGATTGCAAACATTCTTCCTTAGCTCAGTCGGTTAGAGCATCTGACTGTTAATCAGAGGGTCCTTGGTTCAAGTCCAAGAGGAAGAGCAAAAAAGAAGCCACCTGAATGGGTGGCTTTCTTATTTAATATCATTTATTCGTATATAATCACTCCACCGTTGCCAACGTCAATATACTAATCCGTATTCCCTCCACATTCACCAGACAAGAAGCACATGCCAGCGTAGTAGAACCGGTGGTCAATACATCGTCAACGATCAGTATGTGTTTCCCTACAAGTATTTCGGGACGTTGAAGTTCAAAGATACCTTCCACATTATCCCGACGTTCAAGTATGGATTTATGTGTTTGCGTTTCCGTATTTTTCTTACGCAATATGGATTCTGTATCTATAGGTATTCCAGTTACGGCAGTGATTCCACGGGCAATCCATTCGCTCTGGTTATAACCGCGGATTTGCTGTTTTTTCTTGTGAAGCGGTATAGGGATTATAACATCAATTCCTTGAAAGAAATGGGAAGATAATAGTTCTGCTGCCATATACCGTCCCATAATTGCACCTATTTCCTTCTGTCCACCATATTTCAAACGGTGAAGAATCAGCCGGAAGTCACTTCCTTTCTCATAAAAGAAAAAAGAAGTAGCCCGTTCCAAAGGAATTTGTCCCCAGAAAAGTCGCTCTACCGGATTATCTTTTCGAAGATGATAGTTCGTACGAGGTAGTTTGATATTGCATACTGTACAAATACATTCCTCACCCTTTGCTAACGGTCGGCCGCAAACAACACAGCAACGGGGAAACAGTAAAGATAAAAAAGAACTAAGCCAGTCTTTTACAAGAAGTGTGTGTTTCATCATAATAGAGATTTTAAAGTTGCAATACCACTTACATATTCAATGGAGGGACTTCTGCCAGAAGTTTCTGAAAGAAAGAATGCAGAGTTCCGTTCGTTGCAATAATATGATGTCCTTCTATGAAGTTATCTTCGCCATAGAAGTTAGTAACCTTTCCTCCCGCTTGCTGGACGATCAATGCCGCTGCGGAGTAATCCCATTTTCCGAGAAACGCTTCCAGCCACGCATCGAAACGCCCAATAGCTACATAGCAAATTGCAGCGGCAGCCGAACCATTCATACGAATACCTCCCACTACTCCATAAAGTTGATCGATGAGATGAAGAGCGGTCTGTTTATATTGCAGATGATTATAAGGTAATTCTGTAATAACAAAGGCATCTTGGATATCCTCAACACTCGATACATGAATTTCTTCACCATTCATGAAAGCCTTTCCACCTTTCCAGGCATAGAAACATTCATCCCGGCAAACTTCATAAACGACACCTAAAAGAAGTTCAGTGCGATTGCGTAAAGCAATAGATACACAATAAGGAGCCTCATCATGAATATAATTTGTAGTTCCATCCAACGGATCAATGACCCAACAGTAGGGTTCGTCCTGATAAGTGGCAGAGCCTTCTTCTGTTATGAATCCCGCTTCGGGCAGTAGAGCAGCAAGTGCTTTCACCACTCGCACCTCTGACTCTTTATCTACATAAGACACATAATCATGTGCATGTTTTTCCTCCACACGCTCACGACGGAAGTTCTTCCGTTCTTCTTTCAAAAAATGTCCAACCTCTGTAGCAATCCGGCATACATCAGTGGTAAGTTGCTTTAAATCCAACATTTATTATTCAAATTAAAAAGTGCTCCGAAGTTATAACTTTTCCTGCAAAAAGCATAGAAGAAAATAATATTTTCGTGTTTGACACATTAATTAGTGAAGTAACGCTCAAACTACCATAATCAATATTGAGGAAACATCTAAAAAACAAGGCCGGTTCATTTTCTTTTTTGAACCGACCTTTCTTAACTTTTACATCTAAATATAAATGTATAGTTCTTTATTCTTTAAATTATAACAATTTCACTTCTGAACCACAATTTTCAACTTACATGTGCGCCCATAGAGTAATGCTACGCCATCATAAGTGAGTCCGGTTATACCAGCTCCTGAATAGGCTGGTCCCTGGCCTCCTAGCACTCCTGTAGGAGTAGCAATTTTACATCCTCCGGCAACTAATGCATCCATATCGTTTGCGGCTTCAATAACATGAATCACACCATACTTACCCATTGCGGTAACAAAAGCAATATAAGTATTGTCTTTTATCTGCAAGCTACAAGGATCATCCGGATACCCGTCAGACGCATTGACTCTTTGCATTAACATATCAGCACCTCCTTTAGCTATACTTTCCAACACATTCAACGCCTCAAAAGTCTTGACGTCCGGAGCCGCGTTCGCCATCATCACATCAATACCAAGGTCAGCAACCTTATCATCAGGTATAAGAGTAAACAGCGTTTTGTTGGTGGCCACACCGACCGGTTTAATCCAGTCATTCACATCGTAAGCTCTCCCTATTGGTCCTCCACTAATTCTTGACGCACTGACATAAGAGAAACCTCTGTTTTTAACGGCAACAAAGCTTGGATTTCTCCATATATTAATGAAAGCAAAGTCTACGCCGTTTGCCTTTGAGCCATATCCTTTAATTTCCTTCAAGCTTAACACATGCTTCTGCACACCGCGTATCATTATTCCCTCTATGGAGAAAATATAAGGTTGATCCGGTTCTATTGAATGTTCCCATTCGGGTGCCATTTCAATATCGTTGAAAACAAGCGCAACATTATTGTCAACACCCTCAATGCCCTCGATATTGATAATCTTCTCCTCTCTCAACCCTTCTATATCTTCCACCACAATCTTGATTCCATCAGTATCCTTATTGTCTACGACAGTTTTCAAGATAAATTCCATTTCCAATGGATTACCTGATACCGGAATAGTTGTATAATCCTTCAGATCACCCAGTACCTTATTGCACAAAGTATGTTTTACGGACTTAATGCCCACTGCAGAACGGATCACCACAGACAGAGAAACCTCTTCATCGGGTACTAAAACTGGTAAATCTGATGGTTCTGTAAATATCTGGGACGGAAGTTTGGTTATCTTTTTAATCGGTATTACCTTTTGTGCCGTTTTTGTCAAAACATCTGTCGATGTCACTAGTATTCCGGCTGCTTCACGCGTGTTGACCTTGACATTCAAATCAAATTCAAGTGTCATATCAGTTTCCAGAGTATCTATCTTTAAACGTTGGCGTTCATTCGCATTTATCTCTTCATATTCTCCATTTTCATCCACCTTCAACAAGGTAGCATATATACTATGTATCCCCACAGCAGAGAAACTTCTGGCAGATACAGTCACCGTAGAATTATACTCCACCACATCTATCTCGGAAGGAGAAGTTAGTTCTACAGTAGGTGGCGGATATGCGTTGTCATCCGAATAATCGGCTTCACTATCACTACAATTTGTCAATAGCAAGCCCCATGACAGGGCAAGCATCAGGATCATTGTGTTTTTGATATATTGCTTCATGACTGTTCATTTTTTATTTTAAAGATTCGATTTGTAATTGAAAACAATGTAAATCCCCGCTTACACTTGTTTCGGTTACCCCCCTAAAAGCCCATTTGTGTGAAGTCAGGACAAATATACAATACTCGGAGTCTCTATTTCTATTTTCCACTTCCGAGAAAAAATAAGTATCAGAAGTTAAGTTAGAAGTAATTGCCGACTCAAGATTAGACAACAACGCACGTTTAACAGTGCCCACCAGAACTGTCTGTTCGTTTACTCTTTTCTTGAATACATCAACGGCCGGAGCTATCAGATCTTCACTATTTAGTGACACAGAACAGAAGAGCATATCTATTCCGTTCACTGCTTCTGTTTTTGTTTCAAGATATCTGCAATCGTTTTTTACCACATATTGTGTCATCTCGGAAATAGTAGAAGGAAAAAGCACAGTACTACCGATTATCTTTTTTTCTCCGCTACTATAGCTGACAGGTACAAACACCGGCACTTTTTTACTCTCTCTAGCAGTCTCCGTACCCGTATTTATGATTGCAGTTTGCCCATAAATAGCGTTCGTTCTATCCAACAATGCCACTGCATGAACAGTGTTCCTGATAGACGCCGCCACCTCTTTATAACTACAAGAACTAAATAAATTTTGCTCTGACAAGTGTGCATAAACCAACACGTTAGTTGTTCTGAACCGATTCCATTCAGGGATTTCTTCTCTCTTGTTATCCTCATCACTACATGAAACGAACAGGCAAGAGGTAATACATATAAATAGCAGATATAGATAGTTTGATTTCATATTTCACTTATTTTACAAATTCAACTTCGGCAAACAAAGCTCTGTGGTCAGATACCGCCGGATTAGATAAAACTTCAAACGACTTCACCTTCCACTTATTCTGTGGAAGCCCGAATAGATAATCAATCTTGATTGTCGGCTGATCTGCCGGATAGGTGAATGTATCATCGCAGATTCTCTGCCAGTTCTTCATTACTTCACAAATCACATTAGAGTCGGTCCTGGCATTAAAATCTCCTCCCAGCAACGTCGGGGTATCTCCTGTACCAATCCGCTCATTAATCTGTTCGGCCATTGCGCTCCTTATCAAATCCGTCGAATGATCCAGATGAGTCGTTCCTATCCTGATTACATCTGAAGTTCCGGGCTCCTGAATATCCACATATAGTAGTGTCCGGGGTTCTTTGGCTCCGTCTATACCTTCAAAGGTTTTGTTATTGATATAAACAAAAGGATATTTTGAAAGTATGGCTACTCCATATTCTCCATCCCCAGTATTCATCGCTTTCCCGAATACGGAAAACAATCCCAATTCTGCAGCCAGCTGAGTGGTGAAATCTTGATTCTTATTCCTTTTTGTGTTGTAATCTATCTCTTGCAACATTACAACATCCGGATTGTATTTCCTGATAAATACTGCATACTCTTTCACCGAGTAACCAGTCATCTGTCCGGACATCCGGCAATTATAGCTCATTATTTTAAGAGCCTGTGCATACGTACTTTGATATGCAAAGAAGAAAAGGCATACCCATACAATGGGCTTCAAAAGTGTTTTCATAAAATTGTTTTTGTTATTAGATTAAGTTTACTTATTCAACAGTATATGTATATTCTGATATCTTTTTAAAACTAACCGGTGTTATTGATTGCATCACCTCCAAGACATAGTTCAAGTCGTTCCCTTTACAAACGAAGTTGTACGTAAATGAAGCAATCTTTTCATTTTGAACTGTAATCTCTATATCAAAATGCCGCGAAAGTGTTGTTAGCACTTCTTTTAGCGATGCATTTCTGAAAATAAGCCGATTACTCTTCCAACTCGAAGCATCATCGTGATATCTATCAGTTTTTATTTTTATTACATTACTCCTTTTTTCATAAACGGCCGTTTGCCCGGGAAGCATTTGCTGCATAGGTCTACGGCTTTGCACATGTCCGATATTGATACTTCCTTCGTCGAGTGTAGTTTTTACTACCTTATCCGAAGCGTACGCTTTTACATTGAAGCACGTTCCTGTCACCTGTATTTTTACATTCTCGGCAAGTACCTGAAATGGTGATTTTTTATTTTCTGCTATTTCAAAATAAGCCTCTCCCTCCAGCATAACATTCCTGTTGTATTTCGCAAACTGTTCCGGATAAGTCAATTTAGAATCGGCATTTAACCACACCCGGCTACCATCAGGAAGTAATACAAGCAGCTTTTCACCTCTTACAGCACAGACTTCACGATAAACAAGATTTGCCTCACTGTGGCTTTGATAATAATTATATCCCACACTTATCACAAGCAAAACAATAGCACAAGCCACCGTCCACTTAAATAACAATGGCATTCTGATTCTCCTGTTCTTTCGTTTTTCTTCCTGCATTACGGCTTCCTGAATATTCTTATAAATGCGATATTCATCAAAAGGAGGCAGTTCTCTGCCACCCAGTTCGAGCTGTTTGCCTTCTACTATCCTCTGAATGTCGTCATCAATATATTTTCCGATGCCGTCAACCACTTCAAAGTCCTGACTTGTATGTTTCTTTTTTGATTTCATATTTCAATATCTATTAGTAATACACACTGTTACAAAAAAGTATTATACAGACTACGTTAAACCGTGTTAATTCAAAAGAACGTTCCATATCCGTAAAAGTGATAGAACTACATCATACAATAAAGTAACAGTAGGCTAAGCTCTCCCACTGTCGAGCGAATCTGCTTTAAAGATTGGCTATATTGGAATTTAATTGTATTTATCGAAAGATTAAGTTTATCAGCTATTTCCTGATTGGAGTATTTTCCTGAAACTTTCATTTCAAAAACCTTACGACGTTGCGGCGAAAGTTGCTCAAGAGCTTGTTGTATAATGTTCATTTGTTCTTGCTTAAGGTTTTCGTTTTGAGAATTGTCTTCCAATTCCAAAACCATTGAAAGGCAATCCTCAAGTAAATAGATATTTTTCTTTGAATCTCTCAACGTATTGAGCAGATCGTTCTTCAACATCGTAAAAAGGTATCTGTTTATAGGTTTTGTTTCGTCGATCTCTTCTTTTTTCAGCCAGAGTTTTAAGAATAAGTTCTGCACAGCATCTTCAGCCAATTCCTTATTCAGCAAATATTTAAATGCCAAAGAAAAGGTCTGCGCCGCATATGTCTTGTATACAATACTAAATGCCAGCTGGTTCCCCTCTTTCAGAGCCTTAACCAAAGCTTGGGCTTCATCCTGTGAGTATTTCTGGAACATCTTAATCATTTTAAATATGAAAACAAAAAGCTTATGATATCAAGTCCTTATTTTCAAATATATTAATTCTTTCTGATATAGCATGAATCGCAAACAATAAATGAAACAGGCCTCTTGTTTATTTCACCAGTCTTTGATATTTGCTGAATAAAAAGGTTGAGAATGATAGCAATCCGTCATTTGTTGAATGAACATCTTTCCGAATATCTTTCCTATCAGTTGCGTTTACCCAACCAGCTTCTATTTCTTTTAACTCATCTTCAAGTTGTTGCTGATCCACTTCCACACCTTTCTCAGCCGCATTGATAAATGTATTGATATACACTTCCCAACGTTTTGCATAATAATCACTTATCAGTCCTGCCCATGAACGACTGGCATAATCGTTCAGGCTTCCTCCCCAAGTAGTAATCAAGTTGCGAGCGTTCTTTTCATAATAGTCTTTCAACCGGGGAGAATCCCCCATCTTCCGCGCATCATCCATCCATTTATCCAGAGAACAGTAAGGATGAAAGGCATTCAGTTTATCCAAATCATTCAATATTTCCTTCATTTTTTCGCCACAAGCTTTCAAAGCCTGATAATCTTTAGCTTCAACCATCCTGTCAAACTCCATTTTCACATCAAGAAAATAGTTTCCAAGCACCTGCCTGCCTACAATAATCAAATCCAGACGAAAAGCATCCCTCCGGTCAGAAGGCGCTTCGTTCAGTTTTCTCCAAACCTCTAATAGTTCAACATTACTGTACACATTACTTGTCCGTTTTTCACTATTCTTATTCAATACGGGGCGATATCCGGGTAAAGTGCCCAATGTACGCGGCACCTGTACATAAATGTCATTGAATAATATTTTCCAAGCATCGCGCACAGGTTGCGATACACATCCTACGTGTCTGTCAGCCAGACATTCTATCCATTTGTTATCATCTACATTCAAGTTCCATGCTTTCTCAAGGATGTATTCGTAAGGGAACTGTACAACATCCAATCCTTCCAGCGTAGAGCCGATTCCCTTAAGGTTGTCTCCACCGTTAATGAAAGCATTCTCAAGTCGTGCGCCACTTTCTTTGACGTTACCTGTCAAAGTTGTGTTTCCTCCGAAATTGCCCAGATAACACCAGATATAAGGCTGTCCATGAAATTTATCAGTCGTTTTCCAAAGTTCAATATTTTCACAATGATAATCGAGCAGATACGTCTTATTCTGCGGAACACCCGTCAGTAAAGCTTCTATTCGCGGAGATGTCCACTTCTCTTTGTCATGATAAAACATCCATGTCATTTGCATCCATTGGGCTTTGGGATCGGCAGCCGTCAACGTGGCGTACATATCCGAAGCTATCTTCCGCAAATATTCGGGTTCGAAACTTGGCGGGTCAACCTCATTGAAAGGATCTAAGCCATAAATATGATCGGTTCCGAAAAGTTTTTTTTGTTCATTAAGAAATAGTTTCTGAATTTTCGCAAACAAAGCGTCGTTAGGATTCAGAAAGTTACAACGATATGTATCAGTAAAACCTGCCCATTTGCCCAAATGCTGAATATCGGCCTCGGGGTAAATCCGTTTTAAATCGGCAGGGACATGTCCGGCAAAGGCTGGCAATACGGGCTTCATATTCAATTCACGCTCACGTGCGAGTATTTTTTTCTGCAAACTTACCTGATGTTCCAGCCATTCCATCGGCAACGGACCGTTCCAACCATCTATGTTAGCCATCCGATGCCAGGGCAGATACGGCGGTCCCGTGAAGTAAGAGCGTATTTCGATGTCCGACATTCCCATTTTTGACCAGACTTTATACCACACAGCTTCTTGTCCGGTGATTGCCAAAGGCATATTTATGCCATTAAGGGCCATCCAGTCAATAAAGCGTTCCCATTCTTTCCATTGCCACCAAGGCATCGTGTAACCATACGTGCAGTAATTCAGGAAAAAGCGAGTATCCACTCTCGCTTCCGAAACGACCTTCTCGCCAACCATTGGCAATTCATCAGGAGTTTCAACGGCTATATCCGCATACCACGATACCGTAGTTAGACAGTAGTATTTCAGGTAATGGTTCAGTCCCATCGCCATTGAATTGGCGTTGTTTCCACCGATTACAATCTTATCTTTGACGGACTCTACCGTAAAGCAGTCTTTCTCCCCTTTTAACTTTTGAAACTGAAAACTCTCGATGTATGACGGCAGCAAACGTTTCACTAATGCTTCGGCAACAGCTACGTCTTTGTCTTTAGCCTGAAGAGCCAACGACATAAAAAACATAACCAGACACATGTATACACTTTTTCTCTTCATTCTGATTTATAATTTTATATAGATTTTTCTTTTTAATAAAACATACCCCAACAGCCCATTGAACAACAGAAAAAACACACCATACATAAATGAACCGAAGTAATTTCCGAATAATGGGTTAAGCAAATTACTGAATACAACCGTATGGATATGCCAATGCACAAGCAATCCTCCGGCTATGCAACTAAACACATAGATTACAAGCGGATTCGCTCCAAATGCTTCGAAAAATGAAAACCACTTTTTATTCTGCTTCACATCAATGATATAGAGCAGCAAAGCCAATGACAATGCTGCGATCCCACAAGTGACCAAAACGAACGAAGGAGACCACAAACGTTTATTCAAAGGACAGGCATAACTTAACAAATAGCCGACAAACAACAGAGTGGTACCTATAAGAAATAGATTCAGCATCCGGCGGTCATTGTCTTTAATGTCGATGATTATTTTTCCGCAAACAAAACCTATCATCACTTGAGATACAGCGGGAATCGTGCTAAGTATCCCCTCGGGATCGACAAACTGCCGGCCTTGAAGATACATGTGATTAGACCCTAAAATAGCCGAGTCAACAATCCCGACGATATTATCCGCACTTTTCTCAAATCCGTTTCCAAATAACTGAAAAATAAAGTAGACAGCCAACAAGATGATGGCTAATGGCATAAATCGCTTATGCGGTATTGTTACAGCCAATAGGGCTGTAATGCCATAACAAATTCCAAGCCGTTGCATCACTCCCATTAACCGGAGCTGGCTCAAATCAGAATAGTTACCACTATCTACTGATGTAATGAACCACTCCATAACCAGACCTATAAATATTAATAAGAGACTTCTTTTTATGATTTTAGCAATAGCCGGTCGACACTGGAAGTTATACTTACACAAAGAGATGTAGGTCGAAATACCCATCAGGAACATAAACATCGGAAATACCAAATCGGCTGGCGAAAAGCCATCCCACTTGGCATGTGTAAACACAGCAAAGTTATACCCACACTTTCCTGTGTTGTTGACCAAGATCATCCCGGCAACAGTATTACCCCGAAGTACATCAAGCGAAAGTAACCGTTTGTTCGGATTCATATATTTTATTCTTTTAATTACTTATTATATATAAAATAGTCGTTCCGGCAGTTAGCACTATTCCTATAAGCGATTCATAAGGTATCAACTTCAGACGTTCCTTAAAATTGAGTTCGCATACGCCTCCTGTCGCATGAAAGAACGAACCATGTGGCAAATGGTCAAGAACTGTAGCCCCCGAATTAATCATAGCTGCCCCCCAAACCGCAGAAATCCCTATAGCCAATATCGTTTCAGCAAACGAAGAAGAAGCCAGTGTCGCTCCGGCTGTTGTCGATGCCGTAGCCGCTGACATCAATGCGCCTGATATAGGAGCAATCAACACATCACTAATATGAGCATGATCCAATCCTGTAAGAATCCAGTCTTTCAAAGAAGAGTTCTTTATGATACCGGCAATAGTTCCAGTTCCTATCAACAGAATAGCTACCACAGACATCTTCTGCAGTCCATACTCTATACTTGGAAGAATATTTTTCCATTGTCTCATACAGATAGCGCCACACAAACCACCTACCGGCAAAGCTATCAAAGGATCAATATTGATTCCTGCTATAGGGCGTAATGCCAATAAAACAACCGTAACAACAGGAGCAATCAGACTGGCTCTTAGCGACGGCAGATTTCTCTCTTCCTCTTTATTCACAGTTTGTATCACCACCTTTTTGTTTTTTACTGTTTGAGGCATTAGACGGACAATAACAAAAACAGTGAAAAACAAACCGATCACTGCCGGTAAAATATTGGCAAACATCACAGCCGATAGATCTGCATTAAAATTTCCGGCTGCTATAATGGTATTCGGGTTAGGTGATATGATATTTCCACACTTACCTCCCCCGATCATAGCAATAAGTAACACGGATGGAGACAGGTTTAAACGCTTACCTATCGAAAGAGCCACCGGTGCAACAGTTATCACAGCCACATCAATAAATACACCTACAGTACAAAGTAACATAGTTGCGAGTGCCAATGCCATAAATACCCGCTTCTCACCCATTTTATGTATAATTGCATTGGAGATGACAGTGGTAGCTCCGGTTTGTATTAATATACCTGATAAGACTCCGGCCGTCAGAATCCGCAATACCGCCGGAGTGATCTCTTTCACCCCTTCGGTCATCACCGTTACAGTCTCATTTAAAGATAGTCCTCCCAACAATCCTCCAACTATCGCTCCGATAATCAGACTGTATGTCGGAGAAAGCTTTCTTATGATTAACAGTATGGATAATGAAAGCCCGATTAATGCGCCTATCGCTGTCATTGAGTATTATTTAGTAAATTGTTTGATGATTCTCACCACCTGTCGCACCGTTCTCTCTATGTTTTCTTTCGTAAACTCCGGTTGCATCGCCTCTTCAAGTGTTACCGGGAAAGGTTGGATAGGAAGTACGGCTGTAAAACCCATCCTATTAAGTGCTTCGGCGGCTTCGACCGCTCCTCCTAATGCTATCACCGGAACCTGACATCTGTCACCGACACGTAAGATTCCGTCCAGCGCCTTTCCCATACAAGTCTGGCAATCCAGTTTCCCCTCTCCAGTCAGTATCAAGTCTGCCTGTTGAACGACTTCTTCGAAACGAAGCGTTTTCAATATAACTTCTATCCCGGATTGCAATTTTGCATTCAGAAACGGAAGCAGACCGCCTCCCATTCCTCCGGCTGCTCCGGCACCGGGAAGTTGCGATATATCCATATCTGTATATTCCTTTATTACCTGTGCATAATGCCGCAACCCATTGTCCAACTCTATCACTTGCAGCATAGTTGCCCCTTTTTGAGGAGCATATACATAGGCCGCACCTTCTTTTCCATAAAATGGATTACTAACATCACAGGCAATCGTAAAATTACTCTCCTTCAATGCCGGATTTAATTGAAAAATATCTATTTGATGGACTTTTATCAGACTTTCGCCGACAGGTTCCAGTTCACAGTTCTCTCTATCCAGAAAACGTGCCCCTAAAGCCTTCAGCATACCCATTCCCGCATCATTTGTTGCACTTCCGCCAATCCCGATAATGAATTCCCGACACCCTCGTTTTAATGCGTCAGCAACCATTTCTCCAACTCCATAAGTCGTAGTCTTCATTGGGTTTCTCCGGTTTGAATCAATCAGTGGAAGACCACAGGCTGAAGCCATTTCGATAATAGCCATCGCACCATTGTTCGCGATACCATACGATACATCGATTGGCTTCATGAATGGATCATGCACCCGACATGACACCGTTTGAGCACTAAGAGCAGAACATAAGGCTTCTGTAGTCCCTTCGCCACCATCAGCTATGGGAAAACGTATAATCTGACAGTCAGGTAATTCCTCCAGAATCGCTTTTTCGGCAGCTTTCGCTATTTCAAAAGAGCTGACCGAACCTTTAAACGAATCGAATGCCAATACAATCTTTTTCATAAAAAGCTATCACTTATTTGTTTTCTCTATTAAACCCAATGCAGCCTTGACCGGGTCATCAAACGGAGTTGTACTGTTGCTCCAGGGAGATGTAATCCATTGTTCCTCCCATTCTCGAATTTTATTCCGGTCTTTTGTGAAATAGAGCTGTATACGAGGAATATAGTAATCTTTAATCAACCCGCTCCAGAAACGGGCTGCATAATCTTCCTGAATACCACCCCAACTTGTAATCAAGCGTTTAGCGTTTGCTTCATAAGCATCTTTTTCCTGAAGAGTTGTTCCGCTATTACGTGCAAGTTCCACCCATTCTTCCAATCGATATAAAGGATGAGAAGCCAACAGCCTGTCAACGTCAATCAACAAATCAACAGTTTGTTGCAGATTACGCTGCGCTGCGAGAACACGATTCTCCGAATCATCTTTCAGCGCCTGCTTATAAAAATTTTCAGCTTTAGCCGCTACATAATACGAAACAAACTCAATGAGGTCGTTTCTGTATAATTCAGAGTTTTTCAGTTCGTCAGCGCAACTGGCATACAAAAGTATAGCCTGCAAGTAATCATCACTAAGGTCGATTTTACTGATCCGCCGTTGATCGGGTACTACGGTTTGCCAGGTAAAACGGGGGTATGAATAGAGAGAACTATATGCTGTTTTCCGAAAAAGTTTCCAAGCTTCTTTCATAGCATCGGGATATCCCCCATAGCGGGCCTCACAGTATATCTTCATCCAATCGTCCAGATCAATGCTGTCTGAAGTCCACCCCATATCGGCTAACAGTTCGTAAACAACCTCATTGTTTTCGAGACCTTCAGGGGCAGAACCGAACCCAATCAAGTTACCTTTATTTGCAGCACGTAACGCTTTGACCGAGGAACTAGCATACATGCCCAGATCTCCTGTCATTGTATTTTTCCCACCGAAGTTGGGTACATAGCTGAATACCCATTTCTTTCCGTAAAACCCATCGTGTACTTTCCATGTCTGTTCGGTGTTCCATACCCATTTGGGATAATCATTGCCCAAATCAATGATAATCATTTTATCATCAGGTACATTGCTTAACAAGGCTTTAAGCGATTCTTTATCCCAGAATGAATGTTGATATCCAAATGTCCATCCTTGTGTAACCCAAACGGCATCAGGGTTTCCGGCTGTAATTGATTTATAAATCGTTTCTCCATACTCGGCCAATAACTTGTATTTCGCTTCTTTATCTTCCTTATCTATAGGTAGTTCCATTTCGTTAAAACTGTCCGACAGGTAATAAGTATTTTCTCCAAACTCTTTTTCCCACTCTTCGACAAACAGTTTACCTATTTCTTGGAAGAAAGGCGAATCCGGTGGCAGTACATAGGCATTATACTGTTCATCAAAACCACCCCACCGCATATGCCGGAATTGTGTATCGGGATGTTTCCGTACGAATCCTTCCGGCACGAAACCGGCAAACGCAGGTGCTATGGGCTGCATTCCCAACTCGCGCATACGGGTCAGGATTTGGTGCTGCAAGCCGATTTGGTTACGTTGCCAGGCATCAGATAAGGGACCATCCCACTTGTTCAGATTACCCATGCGATGCCAAGGAAGATGTGCAGGAGCTGTGAAAAATTCACGGATTTCTTCTTTGGTCAATCCCATACGCAGCCACACCCGTTCAGCAATAGCTTCGCTGGCCACTGTAGCCAAGGGCATATTTACACCATAAAGAGCCATCCTGTCAATTTCCTTTTCCCAACGCTCCCAGTCCCAGTAAGGAGTAGTATAGCCGAATGTACAAACATTCAGGAAGTAACGCAACTCATAAGGGGACACTTGTTCATACAATTCATAATCGGGCCACGGCATCACTGATGTTAGATGTTCACCGCTCCATGTTTTCATGCTCTTACAAGCTTCTTTCATGTACGTATGAAAAGCGTAACAAATAGCAACGGAGCTACTTCCCCTTAAAGTAAGCCTGCCGTCGCTTGCTATCACTTCAAATATATCTTTACCTTCGGATGGTTCGATATATTCAAAGTGGATAGACTTTGCTCTTTCCCCAATCTGACGTTCTATTAACTGCTTGGCGGGGGTGATAATATCCGTCTTAGGCTTGTGGCATGAGCAGAAAAAAAGCGTTGTTGAAATTAATAAATACTTGATTATCGTATGTATCATAAAAAATCAAAATGTTATAAGTGAGTATCAATATTTCTTTTTCGATGCTTCTTTCACATATTCCAGTTCCGTAATAATCGGTAAATGATCTGACAAAAGCGACCGGACAGTTTGTGTACTAATCACACGCCATCCTTTTTGCGGGTAAGCAAACAAGTAATCTATTTTAATCACAGGTTTCCATGCCGGCATTCCAAAATCATCGTTACTCGCGGCAAACCAACTATCCATACCACGTATGGCCTCGGAGTAGTGACGCGCATTGAAATCGCCTCCCAAAATTACAGGATATTTATAATTTTTGAAATGCCCGGTAATAAATTTTATTTGCTCCGCCCGTGTTTCTTGAGAGTTAACGTCCAGATGCGTAGAGGTGAAAACAATAGTATCATTACCCATTTCGAATAATCCCTCTAGCATAGCCCGTCTCTCATGTTCTTTGACCGGATGGGGCAGCATTGTCTTTTGAACAGAAATATATGGATATTTACTTAACATTCCAATACCGTAATAACCGGTAGAATAATCAATCGTTTTTCCGTAAAGCCCAAACATTCCCGTATAATAGGCGAGTTCGGATATAAAATCCTTCCCCTTCTGATGCGGGGTACGCTTACGGTCTGTTTTGCTATCCACTTCCTGAAGCGCCACAAAATCAGGTTTGAAGGATTTGATGTGATGAGCAAGTTCTTCTAAAGATGCCAGTTCCCCAAATCTCAAATTATATGTCATTACCCGCACTCGTAGAGTGTCTTGTGCATAGGCAACGCCCAAAGTCAAGCATAAAAACAATAATAAATATTTCTTCATTGAATACATGGTTTCTATTTTTTAATGATTACTTTTCCCATCCTGGATTTTGTCCCAACAGAGGATTTTTCTGACGTTCGGGATTAGGCACAGGCCACAAATAATGTTTCGTTGCGTCGAAGTAGCGTGCTCCACCTTCTGCGGTAGACTTTTCGTAGATTACATCGCCAAATTCATCTACTCCGGTATCGGGATATGGGTTGGCACCCAAATCGTTCATACATACTTTCAGGCTGGGACCGGTGATGGCACGTCCAAAACGAAGTTCACCTTCACGCCAGCGCATCACATCGGCGTATCTTGTACCTTCACCTGCCAACTCAATACGACGTTCTCTTCTCAATTCAGTTTCGAGATCCATCCCCCATGCACTAAGTTCGTCAAGGTTCATACGATGCATATTCACACGATCTCTAAGTCTGTTGATGGAGTAATCAATCTGTGTTTGTGTCAGTTTCTTGCCTTGCAGTTCAAAGGTGGCTTCCGCATAAATCAGCAAGACTTCGGCAAAACGGATGACATTGAGATTACCGTGCCCACCTACACTTGAACCGGCCAAATCTATGTCGTTATACTTTTTTAGATAGAAACCTGTACGGCTATTTGCCCCCACACGATTATTATCTTGTAATGAAGCAAAACGAGGTAGATTAAATATCTCGTTGGCCTTATCTGTATCAGGGTCACCGTCATCTCCTCCCGGCCATTTGTCACCCGGAGCATATAAAGTCATCTTCATTCTAGGATCCCTGTTCTGGAAATAATCAGCATAATGCTCTTCAGGTGACTTGTATAATGATGAGGTCTGCACACCAATCTTTTTATAATATTCCAATCCGGTTTTTGCCGGTTTACCGTCTGTACACAGATAAGCATCCACCAACGACTTCGTTGGATTGAGACGTATATAGTCTGTCGGACTGCAAGTTTCATTGGGCAGACTTTGTGTACGGACTTCGGGTACAAAAAGGCTATATACGATGGCTTCGATATTCTTCGGATCATTCTCGACATCCCCTTCGTGATGAAATAGTTTTTCGTATTCATACAGGCCATAGGGACTGTTTTCGATGATATATTCACTCGTTTTTGCAGCCAGTTCCCACCTTTCGTTCTGCAAGGCGATACGTGCCAATATGGCTAAAGCGCCCCAGCGGTCAAGTCTTCCCAGTTTATCGCCTGTATACCTTTCTTCAGGCATGCGCTCTGCCGCCCATTTCAAATCCTCGACGAGTTGGTCAATGACTTTCTCTCTGGAAGTACGTTCGATATATGCATCTTCGGGCTGGATGACTTCTCCTACCCAAGGTACATCTCCCCAAAATGTCGTGAGGTAAAAATACATAAGTGCCCGGATAGTTTTTACTTCTGCAGCATAAACGTCTTTCTTATTTTGAGCCACTTGAGCTTTATTATAGTTGTCTAAAAAATTATTGCAGCGATAAATATAGCTATACGCTCCTGTCCAATAGGTAGTGAAAGGAAAACCGTCAGTATAAGAGTGCTTGCCTCCCGAAACCTTACTTAGTCCACTGGTAATATTCCCCCACATAACTGTTTCGGCCGTCGATTCGCTCCAATTCACAAGATAGTCCTTTTGTAAAGCTTCATAGCAGGGTGGCAAAGCATTTTTAAGCTGCTCTTCATTTACCCAGAATGTCACATTGTCCGGCTCGTTAGGGTTCGTTCTATCCAGGAAATCACTACATGAGGTAACTATACCAAATAAAGCAATGATTAAAAAGTATTTTGAGTATTTCATCTTTATAGTCGTTTAATAGGTTAGAATGTTATTGATAATCCAAAAACATAGGTTTTTACTTGCGGATAGACATCTCCGCTGGTGGTCCTCACTTCCGGATCATAAGCCCCGAAGTAATTGGTTTTAGTAAACAAGTTATCTGCCGAAGCATATACTCTAAGACTATTAATGCCAAGAGGTGCCACCATCCGGGCAGGAAAACGATAACCTATCTGAATATTCTTCAGACGCAAGTACGATGCATCTTCTTTCCAATAGTCACTGAAGAGCCTGTTGTGCTCCTGCGACTGATAAAGTCTGGGATAAGAAGCATTTGGATTCATAGGCGTCCATCTGTCAAGATGTTCTTTTTTAGGGATCGAGTAGTCATTAATAAATGCATGCCGAGCCTCATCCTCAAGGTAACCGGCAACTTTACCTACACCTTGCAAATAGAAACTGAAGTCTATACCTTTCCATTCCAAACCACCCTTGATTGCATAGGTGTAATGGGGCTCTTTCTCGCCAAATACCACTTTGTCGTAGTCATCAATCACCCCGTCGGGAGCACCGTCAGGACCACTGATGTCCCGATACTTAATATCTCCGGGCTGTACAATGCCATTTTGTGAGGCAACAAGAGGGAACTTTGGTTTCTGATACTTACCTGTAGTTGTATTCACCGATTCGAAATCATACACTTGTGCCAACCCATCCGTAAGATAACCATAGAAAGCACCTATCGGATCACCTACCCGACGATACGAACCGGAAGCCGTACTGGTCAGGGACTCCGGAGTTCCGCCCAAATCGGTGATCTTATTACGGGCGTCCGACAGATTGAACCCGAGATTGTAATTTACATTTCCGATCTTATCACGCCATGACAAATTGAGTTCCCATCCTTTGACATCAATCTTACCAAGATTGACATAGCCCACGTTACTGCTGGAAACCCCGACAATAGCCGGAACATCGGGACGAACCAACGCGTCAATATTTTCTTTCTTATACCAATCAAAGTCCACATTCAGTCTATTACTCAAAAAACTAAGGTCTACTCCAAAATTAATCATGCGGATGGTTTCCCACTTGATATCGGGATTACCTATTTTGTTCTGCCAAAGTCCCATAACAGGTGTATTAGAAGCTCCGATAGGATAGGACTCCTCGGTAATGATAGGTGACAAGTAGGGGTAGTAATTACCGGGAATATTTTGATTTCCCAATTCACCCCAGGAAGCACGCAGCTTACCCGAGTTCAATACCGAAGTAGCAAACTCCATGAATTTTTCACGTGAAAAGTTCCATCCTGCCGAGAACGATGGAAAATATCCCCAACGATTGCCCTTGGCAAATCTTGAAGTTCCGTCAGCACGCAGGTTGGCTTCAAACAGATATTTACCGTCAAAAGCATAGTTGACACGACCAAAGTAAGAGCGCAAAGCCCACTCATCTTTTGTTCCGCTATTCATGAAATTAATCATTCCGGCGCTGATAACGTGAATATCTTCAACCATCACATTATCACGCGTAGCACCCAATGTGCTTCGGTTTTCCCACTCTTGCGAAAATCCCAACAACGCTCCCAACTCGTGGCGTCCTATGGTTTTATTAAAGTTCAGGGTGAATTGCAACGTTTGGGTCATAACGTCGAGATGGCTTTGGGAAATATAGTCCTTGGCATCTTCATTTGCTTTCAACGGGCTACCGTCCGAGTAATAAGACAACATCTTCGGGTTAAACTCATCCACCTGGCGGGTGTATATATTAGCAGAATACTGCATACCGACATTCAATCCGTCTATAATTTTGAGATCTGCATTGAATATTCCATTGAGCACACGAGTTTTCCGTTCTTCCATTCCCGACTCATAGGCTACCTGCAAGGGGTTACGCACCGAACCGTACGACCAATTCTCGCTATCTACCATCCGGCCGTTTTCGTCAGGAATTTGCCACTTGACAGGAAGTAGCGGAGACATACGCTGTGACAGGCGAAATACCCCTGATGTGCCGCTATAACCTAAGTCCTTCTTGTAGAAATCGACATAGCTCATCTGCCCATTCAGTTTCAAACGATTGTACACTTCCGTGTTTACACTGATACGTGCATTATGTCTTTTGGAACTATATCCGTCACCTACAATCAGCCCATCCTGATCCAAGAAACCATACGACATAAAAAATCCGGTTTTCTCGCTTCCACCCCGTGCACTCACATTATGCCCCGTCTGAAAAGCCCGGCTTTTGTATATTTCGTCAATCCAGTCAGTATTGGAATATTCATTGGGGTACAGTCCCGAATCATATTTATCGAAAGCCTCTTGTGTATAAGGTTTGGAAAATCCGGCAGCACTCATGGCTTCGTTGGAGAGTTCCATGTATTCCCTTCCGTTAACAAGCTCCGGTAATGCTGTGGGAGTCTGAAATCCGGCATATCCGTTATATTGGAATACTACCCGTTCTTTCTTTTCTCCCTTTTTAGTAGTTACAAGAATAACACCATTGGCGGCACGTGCTCCATAAATGGCTGATGAGGCGGCATCTTTCAGCACTGATACACTTTCAATGTCCGAAGGATTCAATAAATTGATGTCTCCCCCAGCTACCCCATCAATCAAGATCAAAGGTGCTGTACTACTGTTGATGGTTCCCGTACCACGAATATTGATACTGGGCACAGCACCCGGCTGTCCCGAAGAAGAAACGATGCTAACTCCGGGCAACAACCCTTGTAACCCCGTAGTTACGTTAGTAATAGGTCTGTTCTCAATAGCCTCCGCTTTAACCATAGATACAGCACCTGTTACGTTTACTTTCTTTTGTACGCCATAGCCCACAACTACTACGTCTTCCAAGCTGACAGCATTCTCTTTCATCACTACGTTTACTGTCGTTTCTTTCGCTATGATGCTTTCTTCACGATAACCGACGTATGAGTACCGAAGTGTACTTCCATAGGGTACTTTGATGGAATACTGACCATTGATATCGGTTATTGTACCCGTAGTCGATCCTTTTACAGACACGGTGGCTCCGATTATCGGTTCCGCATTCTCATCAGTAACTTTACCTTTCACATACAGTTCTCTCTTACTCTCTTGCGAATCAACAGGTTCGGACGTGTTTTTATTTTGATATTCTTTATTATAAAATAAAATGCTGTCATCCAAGAAACGGAACCCAATGTTAGTCCCTTTTAGCAAAAGAGTTAATGCTTTGTTTACATCTGTGTTTTTCACCTCCAATGACACTTTCCTACTCGTATCTACAAATTCTTTGCTATAGGCTACATTCATCGATGCCTTCTCTGCTATCTGACTGATAGCTTCTTTAAGAGGAAGCTCTTTGATACTAACTGATATTTTTTGCTGCTGTGCATAAACAAGAGCTGTGACAAATATGCACATTAGGGCTACAATACACCTTCTGCCGGTGGATGAAAAAGGAGAATCTTTTTCCATAATATTAGTCTTTAAAGTTTATAGTTCGATATCTATTAGCTAATACACAAGAGATATTAAAAAGTATTACGGCAAATAAGTTAATGAATCTTAATTGAAACTATATGACAGATAGTATTTCCTCATTTAATGCACAAACTAGTACCTATACCCGAAAAAAATAATAACTTTGAGTGCACAAATTAATTCGTCGGACTGTAGTCTATCTTTCATCGGACTATAGTCCGACGAATAAAATCATGCAATCGGAGACAATATTTACTGAATAACTAAAAACAAAATAAAACATGAGTGTTTATTTATGATCTTTATGCCAGTGGCAACCCACAAAAAAGGATGAGCAGCAGCCACTTCACGCACGAGTAATTCCGTCAGGAACTCTTGATGCAAAAAAATTCATAGAGTTGATATCTAAAAGTAATGGCTTCAGTCAAGCTACCATTGAAGGATGCCTGCAAGCTGTTACTGATGAATTACAACATTGGTTAAAACAAGGTTGGATTGTAGAAGTCGGAGAATTAGGGCATTTCTCTTTATCGCTGAAATGCGGTCGGCCGGTAATGGAAAAGAAAGAAATCCGATCTCCTTCTATCCATTTGAACAAAATAAACCTTCGCATCAACAAAAAATTCCGCGAAAGCATGGAACCGTTACAGTTGGAACGTATGGAATCTCCCTATCGCAACGATGGCAGTCTTAATGAAGACAATTGCTGTATCGTCCTTATACAACACTTAGAAGAACAAGGTTGCATCACCCGAGCCGATTTTATGAGACTGGCCGGGATAAATCGGGATAAGGCGATTGGATTATTGAATAAATATATAGAAGAGGGGGTGATACGAAAATATGGAGGAGGCAAGACGGTGGTATATTTAAAGAAATAAAGCGACTAAAAAAATGTGTCAAAAGTGAAGCTATAAAAATACTTCAGAAATTCATAATTTTATTCATATATAAAAAACAAGAGTATAATCAAAGTCGGTGCGAGCTATATCTCTGATTATAAAAATAAAGGCTACAGGAATCATTTATAATCCTGTGGCCTTCATTTCTATATCATTTTTATACAGCATTATCTAAACTGTAATATCCAGTAATACCTCCCCTTTCACATTCAACACCTTAATCCTCAATTCGTCTTTTTTCTTTTCCAGAATCATCACCGTAGCGCTATCCATCTTATATCCTCCACCAATAATGACCGGGTAATTGTTTCCCAACTCACCTTTCGGATGATAGGCATACGTATGAGTATGAGCATTCAGGCTCACATTAAAAGGTGCTTTTTCCAATAATTTAGTCCATAGGTCAGCGCAGAGATTTTTTCCATCATTACCATAAAGCGGAATATGATGAATAAGAACACGTTTCTTCGCTTTCTTGAAGTCTTTGGCAGATAACTCCTCTTTCAGAAAATCGACTTGTTCATTACGTAACTGTGTGAAATCATTCAAATCGTAATACACCCAGTGAGAGTCTAGCTTATCCTCTCCACAATCAAGCATGACAATACGGGTATCGCCCCAATTAAAAGAACCATAGGTCTTATCCCCTACATAGTCATAATGGTCGCGCAGACCGATAGAATAAGCATTGCGAATCTCGTGATTGCCACGCATAAAAAAAGTTGGAATGCGATTACTGCATACACCTTCGGTAAGTTCACTAATAAAAGTCGTTGCCTGTTCGTGGTCGACAGGATCGTCTACACAATCACCATTGAAAACTACAAAGTCATAGTTGATATTCTGTATCTGTTTGCATAAAGCACGAAAGGTTTTTGTATGCTGATGCAAATCATTGAAAACAATAGCAGTGAAAGAATCTGTATCCGTTTCCGGAAGTGTAAATTCAGAGAAATCTGACTGGGCAGTATTTCCGAATACTTTCTTATATGCTTGATAAAGCAATATTTCTTGCGAACATACGCGATAATAATATTTCTGTCCCGGTATTAGATCGTTGATACGTATTTTATGTAGTTTATTATTGCAGACTACCTGCCCGTCAACAATTGTACGAGCGCGTTTCAGTTGAGTAGTGTCTGTTCCATATTCCACCCAACAATATGCTGGAACGGTAGTTTCCCACATAACTGTCATACCATTACCTATGGGATTCTGTAAATAAGGTTTAGTACGGAATATTTTATCTGCCTTTTCAGCGGTACGCAGTTCTACAAGGATAGGGCGATGATCGGAGGCCATCGGTTCATCCAACACTTGAGAGGATATAAGAGCGAAGCCATTAGCATTTGACTTCAATGCAGTAATATAATCTATAGTCTCCTTGGGATCAGGAGCCGGATAAGTAGATTGTTTAGGATTGGAGAGTATCTCGAAGTCTTTCTGTAACTCCTTTATAAAATCGGATTCCGGTTCAGCATTCATGTCCCCAGCCAGAAAAAGAGGCTTTTTATAGGAAGCAGTAAATGACTTCACTATTTCCAGAGACTTCATGCGATCTTCTTCCGTTAATGACAGATGAGTACAACAATAAATATAATCCTCAAATTCTGCCAGAATCAAGGTGCGGGCCTCTTCTCTACCAGGTAAAGGGATAGCTTGTAAACGTAGTGGAACTTGCTTTGTCAGCAGTCCGATTCCATATTTACCTCCATCAAACTCTATGGCAGGTGCAAAACAAGCATGCATCTGTGTACGTTCAGCTATCTCACCCAGCACATATTTCTGTCCGCTCCGACGGGTCATACTGTCTACCTCTTGTATAGCCACAACATCAGGAGAAGCATTATTTATCACATTGGCTACCCGTTGAAAATTACAAATATCATCCATGCCGTTCGCATTTTTAATATTATAAGTCATCAGTCTCAATGTATGCTGGGCCTGTACCGGAAAAATAAATAGGATAACGAAAATTAGTAAAAAGATCTTTTTCATGTTTCTCATTTTTGGGGGTTAATGTTAAGTGCCCCAAAGGTAAGAAAAAAATAAAGGGCAACAAAAATATGTATTCATACCTTTATTGCCTTTACCATGAGTTGTTTGTGTGTGTCCAGTTCTATCTGTACATTTTAAATAATCCCTCTCACTCTATCGTCAAATGCAGAAAGCGCAGCTTTCGCCCCTTCGCCCATAGAGATAATAATTTGCTTATAAGGAACCGTAGAAACATCTCCGGCTGCATAGATACCCGTCACATTCGTACGGCAATGTGCATCAATCATGATTTCGCCCGGACGGTTAGTTTCCACTATGTCGCGGAACACACTGCTATTCGCAGAAAGCCCGATCTGTACAAATACACCATCCAATTCAACCAAACGTTCTTCTTCCGTTTTGCGGTCTTTGATGCGCAGGGCAGTCAGCTTATCACCATTTCCTATCACTTCCGTAGTCTGCGAACTTGCAAACACTTCCACGTTCGGCAATGATTTAAGTCGCTCTTGAAGTACACTGTCTGCTTTCAACTCATCCATAAATTCAAAAACAGTCACTTTGGAGCAGATACCAGCCAAGTCAATGGCTGCCTCAATGCCGGAATTTCCTCCACCTACTACTGCTACATGCTTTCCTTTATAAAACGGACCATCGCAATGAGGACAGAAAGCGACACCACGACCTATATATTCGGCTTCTCCCGGAACATTCAGTTTACGCCAGCTTGCACCAGTTGCAATAATCAGTGCCGGAGCCAGGAATTTCTCACCAACAGAGGTAGTGATCTGCTTCTGTTTTCCAACCACTTCTACTTTTTCTACTTTACGATGCTCCAGTAAATCCACCGGATAGCGTAAGAGATGTGTTTTCAGATTATCGGCAAGTTCATTTCCTGTCGTTTCCGGAACAGAGATTAGATTTTCAATACCTACCGTTTCTTTCACCTGTCCGCCGACACGCTCGGCCACGATAGCTACACGGAGTCCTTTACGGGCAGAATAAATAGCTGCCGATACTCCTGCAGGTCCTCCACCGGCCACAATCACATCATATTCTTTCACCTCTGCATTCGCTTTGGTTTCGTCAATACCATATTGTTCTTCCAACTTGGCAAGCAATTCGCCAAATTCACCACGGCCTACATGAAGTAATTTTCCGTCTGCAAAGACAGAGGGCACTCCTTGTATCTTCAGTGCATCTACTTCATCCTGATAAAGCGCACCGTCTATCATTTCATGCGTAATAGCCGGATTCAAAGTAGTCATTGCATTCAGAGCTTGCACTACGTCAGGACAGTTCGTACAAGTCAACGAAACATAAGTGGTCAGATGTATAGGGCCTTTCAGTGCTTTCACACGGTTGCAAACGGCCTCATCGGGAAAGTTCTTTCCTTTGCCATCCAGATTCAGGATAGCCAGAAGCAACGATGTGAACTCATGTCCGTTAGGAATACCACGGAATGTGATTCCGGTACGGTTGCCATTCTTCAGTAAAGTAAACTTCAACGCGTCTCCCTCATTCACTACACAAGTGATGTGATCGGAACAATCCGCTACATCTCCCAGCAGTTCCACCAGTTCGGTTTTGTTTTCGTGGCCGGATGATACGGATATATCAAAAGTAAAGTTTGCCTCCAGCCCAGCAAAAATACCCCTTAGTTGTTCTTTTAATGCAGATTCTAACATATCTTTTTCCTTTCGTTTTTTGAGAAAAAAGGCCGGCAGCGTCTTCCGTTACCGACCTCCCATAATCACCATTATCAAGATCTATCAAATCTTACCTACCAGGTCGATGCTTGGTTTCAGGGTAGACTCACCCTTCTTCCATTTAGCCGGGCAAACTTCTCCGTCATGGCTGGCTACAAACTGTGCAGCTTCCACTTTACGAAGCAATTCACTTGCATCACGGCCAATATTGTTATCATTCAATTCCACCACTTTAATCTTTCCTTCCGGATTGACAACGAATGTACCGCGATAAGCCATACCCTCTTCTTCGATATATACACCCAGTGCACGGCTCAAAGCGCCAGTCGGGTCTGCCAACATCGGATATTGAATCTTGCGAATACTTTCAGAAGCATCATGCCAAGCTTTGTGCACGAAATGAGAGTCAGTACTTACCGAGTAGATTTCTACCCCCATCGCTTTGAACTGATCGTACTTTTCAGCCATATCCACCAATTCAGTAGGACATACGAAAGTAAAGTCAGCAGGATAGAAGAAAAGAATCGCCCATTTACCTTTCAGGTCATTGTTGGTTACAGTTTTGAAAGCTCCGTTGTGAAAAGCCTGAACGCTGAATTCAGGAAGTTGAGAATTTAAAATTGGTTCCATAATCTTTATTGCTTTTATTGTTATTAATTGATTTGACTTATAACATCAGAAACAACGTTTTGTTTTTTGTTTCTGATGCAAAGATAAAGGCAGCCCCCCCGCCTTTGCAAAAAAAGTCCAATCGAATATTTCTATGCCATGATAGATGAAATTAATAAAAGCATTTTATAACTTTGCAAGCATAAACAAAAACCTGAAAATATATACGATCATGGAACATCCTCTTGCCCAATTCCTATATTGCCCTGAATGCGGTTCCCCTCATTTTGAGGTCAACAACGAGAAATCTAAAAAATGTGCAGATTGCGGCTTTGTCTATTACTTCAATCCTTCTGCCGCCACAGTAGCACTTATCTTGAATGAGAAAAATGAACTGCTTGTCTGCCGACGTGCCAAAGAGCCGGCCAAAGGAACTCTCGACCTACCCGGCGGATTCATCGACATGAATGAAACAGGCGAAGAAGGTGTTATCCGCGAAGTACTGGAAGAAACAGGGCTGAAAGTTAAAAAAGCCGTTTACCAGTTCACACTTCCCAATATTTATGTTTATTCAGGTTTTCCAGTACACACACTTGATATGTTTTTCCTCTGTACCGTAGAAGACATGAGCCATTTCTCCGCCATGGATGATGTAGCAGATTCTCTCTTCCTACCTCTCTCCGAGATTCAACCGGAAGATTTTGGGCTGGATTCTATCCGGCGAGGACTTAAAAAGTTCTTATCTGACAGATAATTCGTTAAAATATAACAAACTACAGAAACATATCCCCTTTCATTCTGTACTTTTGCATAAACACCCGATTATGAAAAAAGAAATTACTAGACTCATTTGTGCGGCTATCTGCTGCACTCCTATGATAGGATTTGCCCAGACAAGTGATAAGTTCACTTCGACCGACAACCTTTATAAAGAAGGGAAAGAACTTTTCCAGGAAAAAAATTATGCAGCCGCCCTACCGGCACTGAAAGCATTTGTAAAACAAAAGCCTGCCGCCAGCCTTCTTCAAGACGCTGAATACATGCTGGCCAGTTCCGCTTATGAACTGAAAGACAAGAACCGGATCGAAATCCTGCGCAAGTATCTCGACCGCTATCCTGACACTCCTTACGCCAACCGTATTTATGCACTATTAGCCTCCTGCTATTTCTATGAAGGAAAATACGACGAAGCACTGGCATTCTTCAACTCTGCCGACCTCGGTCTACTGGGTAATGAGGAACGGGATGACTGCACTTACCAATTGGCTACCTGTTATCTGAAAACCGATAATCTACGAGAAGCCGCAATTTGGTTTGAAACATTGCGCTCCAACAGTCCCAAATATGCTAAAGACTGTGATTATTATCTCTCTTATATCCGCTATACGCAAAAACGCTATAACGAAGCACTGAAAGGTTTCTTGCCGTTGCAGGACGATTCAAAATACAAGGCACTTGTCCCCTATTACATTGCCGAAATTTATGCACAGCTCCAAAACTATGATAAGGCACAGATTGTAGCACAAAACTATCTGTCGGCCTATCCAAATAATGAACATGCCGCAGAAATGTATCGCATTCTGGGAGATGCCTACTACCACTTCGGACAATATCACCAAGCTGTAGAAGCATTCAACAATTACCTGAACAAAGATCATTCGGCTCCACGTCGCGATGCTCTTTATATGTTAGGGCTCTCCTACTATCAGACGAAAGTCTATTCCAAAGCAGCCGAAACATTAGGCAAAGTTACAACTGCCAATGATGCCCTTACTCAAAACGCATATCTCCACATGGGGCTCTCTTATCTGCAACTGGCGGAAAAAAGCAAAGCCCGCATGGCTTTCGAACAGGCAGCCGCCTCCAGTGCCAATATGCAAATCAAGGAACAGGCAGCTTACAATTACGCTCTTTGCCTGCATGAAACTTCCTTCTCCGCTTTCGGCGAATCCGTCACTGCCTTCGAAAAGTTCCTGAATGAATTTCCGACTTCTCCTTACGCTGAAAAAGTCAGCAGCTATTTGGTAGAAGTTTACATGAATACCCGCAGTTATGATGCAGCCCTGAAATCCATCGACCGGATTGCCAAACCAAGTGCACAAATATTGGAAGCCAAACAAAAAATCCTGTTCCAACTAGGTACACAAGCATTTGCCAATGCTGATTTCACACAGGCTATTAAATATCTGAATCAATCCATCGCCATCGGACAATACAACCGGCAGACCAAAGCAGACGCTTACTACTGGTGCGGCGAATCTTACTATCGCCTTAACCGAATGACGGAAGCAACCCGTGACTTCAACGCTTACCTGCAACTCACCACCCAGCCCAATAACGAAATGTACGCACTTGCCAACTACAACTTAGGGTATATCGCTTTCCACCGCAAAGACTATACACAGGCAAGTAACTACTTTCAGAAATATATTCAACTGGAAAAAGGTGAAAATACAACCGCACTTGCCGATGCCTATAACCGTATCGGCGACTGCTACCTGCATGTACGCAGCTTCGAAGAGGCCAAACATTACTACTCACAAGCGGAACAAATGAATACTTCTTCTGGCGACTATTCTTTCTATCAACTCGCTCTCGTATCGGGATTACAGAAAGACTATTCCGGCAAAATCACTTTATTAAACCGACTGGTGGGTAAATATCCTTCTTCTCCTTATGCAGTAAATGCCATTTATGAGAAAGGACGTTCTTATGTCCTGATGGATAACAACAATCAAGCCATTACCTCTTTTAAAGAATTACTGAACAAATACCCCGAAAGCCCTGTCAGCCGGAAAGCCGCTGCAGAAATCGGATTATTGTACTATCAGAAAGGAGACTACAATCAGGCTATCGGAGCTTACAAGGAAGTGATCGAGAAATATCCGGGCAGCGAAGAAGCCCGCCTTGCCATGCGTGACTTGAAATCTATTTATGTAGACTTGAACCGCATCGACGAATTTGCAGCTTTAGCAAATGCCATGCCGGGACATATCCGTTTCGATGCCAATGAACAAGACTCACTTACGTATGCCGCTGCAGAAAAGATTTATATAAAAGGCCGGATGGAAGAAGCCAAAACAAGTTTCAACAAATACTTGCAGACTTTCCCGGAAGGTGCTTTCAGTCTGAATGCGCATTATTACCTCTGCCTGATTGGTAACGAACAGAAGAATTACGATATGGTACTTCTCCATTCCGATAAGTTATTGGAATATCCTAACAACCCATTTGCAGAAGAAGCGCTAATCTTGCGTGCCGAAGTGCAGTTCAACCAACAAAACATGGCTGAAGCATTGGCTAGCTATAAAATGCTGAAAGAAAAAGCAACTAGCGTAGAACGTCGCCAACTTGCCGAAACAGGTATTTTGCGTTGCGCCTTCCTGTTGAGAGATGATATAGAAACCATCCATGCAGCTACTGACCTACTTGCAGAAGCCAAACTAAGTCCGGAGTTAAGGAACGAAGCTCTTTATTACCGTGCTAAAGCCTACGCCAAGCAAAAGGCTGACAAAAAAGCACTGGAAGACTACCGTGAACTGGCTAAAGATACGCGTAACTCTTATGGTGCCGAAGCAAAATATCAGGTTGCACAATCACTTTACGATGCAAAAGAATATGCCGCTGCAGAGAAAGAGTTGCTCAACTATATAGAACAGAGCACACCTCATGCTTATTGGCTGGCACGTAGTTTTGTCCTTCTGTCTGATGTTTACCACGCTACGGGTAAAGATCTGGATGCACGTCAGTATCTGTTAAGTTTGCAACAGAATTACCAGGGTAATGACGATATTCAAAGTATGATTGAAAGCAGACTTCATAAATTGAAAGTTGAGAATTGAGAATTAAAAAATAGAAAAGTATGAAACGATCTTATTATATAATAGGAGGACTCGCATTGGCAATCTCAATGCCATCCTGCCTTCAAGCCCAAACTACCCAACCGAAGGATACGACAATGAACCGCACGGTCGTTGTGGAACAAGAATATAACCCGGACATTATGGATGCTTCGAAAGTGAACGTCCTGCCTAAAGTAGAAGAACCGACAGTGAGTAAGAAAGAGGTGGAATATGCTACGACATTCTTTCCGGCTACTTCTGTTCCGGCAGGTCTGATGCGTCCCTATACCGGAAAAGAAATTCAGCCAGGCACTACTCCCGGATATGTACGTGCCGGATATGGCAATTATGGCAATTTGGATGTTCTTGCCAATTATCTATTCCGCCTGTCAAAGAAAGATAAGCTGAATGTACGTTTCCAAATGGATGGGATGGATGGTAAGTTAACTCTTCCTTTCACAGATGGAGAGAAATGGAACGCTTTCTACTACCGCACACGTGCTAATGTGGATTATACGCATCAATTCGATCAATTGGATTTAAATATTGCCGGAAACTTCGGATTGAGCAACTTCAACTTCCAACCGGAAAGCGTAAACAGCAAGCAGAAATTCACATCCGGTGACTTTCATGCAGGCATTCATTTCATTGATGAGACTGCACCACTGCGTTTCAATGCAGAAACAAATCTGTTGATGTATGAACGCCAGCATAACATGTTCAATGAATCTGAAGCCAATACAGGTATCAAGGAGACAATCATACGTACCAAAGGCGATGTCACGGGAGCTATCGGCGACCAACAATCAATAACTATCGCTTTGGAAATGAACAATCTTCTCTACAGCGGATATACAAAGAATGTTTCCACCGGAGATGAATATTTCAAGAACTACACAACGCTTCTTTTAAATCCATATTATGAACTGGATAATGATGACTGGAAACTGCATATCGGAGCCAATGTAGATTTATCTTTCGGATTTGACAAGTCTTTCCGTATCTCACCCGATATCACTGCACAGTATATTTTTTCTGACAGCTACATTGTTTATGCAAAAGCAACTGGCGGTAAGCAACTGAATGATTTCCGCAGATTAGAAAACATCTGTCCTTACGGTGAACTGCCGGAGGCAAATACCACTGCTACTTTGGGATATGTACAACGTCCTTATGATACTTACGAGCAAATCAACGGTAGTATCGGATTCAAAGCAAGCCCTTATCCGGGACTTTGGTTCAACGTGTTCGGTGGTTATCAAAATCTAAAGAACGACTTATCTTATTTAGGTTTTGACCCGAGTAATATTCATTCAGGCTCTTATCTTACTTTTGCTCAAGATAATACAGATAATCTCTACCTTGGCGGTGAAATCAGTTACGATTACAAAGATATCCTCGGAATATCAGCTAAATACACTTATCATAATTGGGACAGCAAAACAGAGGAATATCTGTTGGCTGTGAAACCCGTCAGTGAAATGTCTTTCAATGTACGTATTCATCCGATCTCTGCTCTTAACATAAATCTGGGCTATGATTACATCAGCCGGAAAGAAGTGAAAGAATATGCAAAAATGACCGCAATTAATGATTTGCATATCGGAGCCAGCTATAATGTATTCAAAGGAGTATCCGTTTATGCGCAAGTACATAACCTGCTGAATAAGAAATATCAATATTATTTGGGTTATCCTACAGAAGGATTCAACTTCTTAGGAGGATTGAGTTTCCGGTTCTAAATTAATGAAAGGGGCGTTTCCATTTCCGGATAACGCCCCTTCTCAAAAACTTAAACTTCAATTATTCCGTTGTCTCCACCACAAATCCGCCACCAATAGATTTATAAGCCTTGTATTTCTTCTACCGACAGACCTGTTATCTGTGAAATAGTATTAATAGGAATATTCAAAATCTTCATATTACGTGCTGTTTCTTTTTTTTCTTCCGCACGACCTTCTGCACGACCTTCTGCACGACCTTCCGCACGACCTTCCGCACGTTCTGTTAATATATTATCTTTCAATATTACAATATTATCCAAATGACGATAATATGCTTCAAGTTCGGTTTTCGTCATTTTATCAAGTTTCAATCGTTCACGAGCCTCCGTCAAACCGGGAGCAGTAGCACTATCAGGAATATCACCTGTATTCAGATAGCCAATCCATTCTTCCAACGGGCTCTTGGCAACCTGATTAAAGTCATTCACCTTTAGTATATAATATTCAGGATAAAGCTGGCTGACAGCATCGACCTTAAACGTCTGTTTTTGGAACGGAGTCAACTCCAGTACATCATTCTGATGAATCCCTCTGAATTCCGTTTTACCATGATATACTATATCCTTTCCATTGCCTAATGAAAAATAGACAATATTGACGCTATACACTTTACGTACTTTATCATAACCTTCTCCACGATTGATGTACTCGGTCACCAATTTAGAAGTACCAAACAACATACGTTGGAAATAAGCATACTCATTGTTATTCTGAACTTCAATCAGAATAAGTTCTCCTTTAGAGTTCTCCGCAAGCATATCAACACGATTATACTTATCAAACTCATCTTCTTGATTACCCTCACTTTCCAACAATTTCTGAATGACAATCTTTTCATTGAGAAGAGTAGTCAGAAAGCCTTCAAGAACTGCAAAATTGGCTTTATTACGCAATAAGCGTTTCATAGCCCAATCGAAACGAATATAATTACTGGCCATAGGTTCGTCTCCTTTCCCATTTTCTTTTTTCATGCAAACAAAGGTAAGCAGAAAATGTTTAATATCAAGTATATATCCGATAAAATGGTTCATCCAGCCTTAATATATACGACCGAACGTCCTGAACCATATTTTTTCAAAATTCCTTTTTCAATAAATGCATTAATATCCTGCAATGCCTGTGTTTTTGTCTTTCCAACAAGTAAGGCATAATCCTGCCGGTTAATACATGGATTCTTTTCCAAGAATTTATTAAGTCGCTGCAAGCACTTTTCTTCTGCCAATAGATTCTTCCCACGAAAAGGCGAATGATAACGTTGTAATACCAATTCAGTCTCAATATCCTTCTTAAACTGACGGTTGATTCTCAAATTAATATCTTTAAGAGATACTGACGGTGAACGCAAGTCTTTTGAATCAGTCACTTCTTTGTTCACACTCAAAGAAAGAGTAAAATAGCCAATATCACCCAATTCAACGGAAAATCCCTTCAAAAGCAAATGTCTCAATTCTTTCGAAATAGCTTCTATGACACCCACCACTTGTGCATGAGGCATATGCTGAAATGCAGTCACTTGTTCTACAAATTCTTCGGCTGTATAACTTCCCTTCAAAACGACACGTGCATGCAAAGGTTGTTCTTCCCCACTTTTTGTGAGATCGGGAGTCTCATAAAGATCATAATTTACACTCATTATCTATTCGTATTTCATTAGGAAAGATTAAACTCCACTTCCCTATTATTAATTATTTATCATGCTATCGAATCTTCGTTCGACTTAAGTCAAGCGATAGTTTTAGTTAAGTCAAGCGATAGTTCAACTTAAGTCAAACGAAAACCAACTTACTAATGAGACAAATGTACGTAGAATATAGAGAAACTAACCTATACCAATTGATATTTTATTTCCTGCAATAAAATGTAAATCTTAAGATTTTATTAAATTCTCCTTATATTATAAGGTAAGGAGAATCTTTTTTTTTACTTTTGTCCCCGAATATTGTGGTACAAGCCATTATAAAAGAAAGAATTATGCAGAAAAACCTTGTCATTGTCGAGTCTCCGGCAAAAGCAAAAACGATTGAAAAGTTTCTTGGGAAAGATTTTAAAGTCCTTTCTAGTTACGGACATATACGTGATCTGAAGAAAAAAGAATTCAGCATCGACGTAGAGAAGAATTTTACACCCAGCTACGAAATTCCGGCAGACAAAAAGGCTCTGGTTAACACGCTGAAGACAGAAGCTAAAGACGCAGAAACCGTATGGCTCGCATCCGATGAGGACCGCGAAGGAGAAGCGATTGCCTGGCATCTTTATGAGGTCTTAAAACTAAAACCGGAAAACACAAAACGAATCGTATTTCATGAAATTACGAAAAGCGCTATCTTAAAAGCGATTGAACAACCACGAGACATAGACCTCAATCTCGTAAATGCACAGCAAGCACGACGGATTCTGGATCGTATCGTAGGTTTCGAACTCTCTCCCGTGCTTTGGAGAAAAGTGAAACCGGCACTTTCTGCCGGACGTGTTCAGTCAGTTGCTGTCCGCCTGATCGTTGAACGTGAACGTGAAATACATGCTTTCCAAACGGAAGCTGCTTATCGTATCACTGCCGTATTCCTCGTTCCGGACACGGACGGAAAACTGGTGGAAATGAAAGCTGAACTGGCTCGCCGTATCAAAACAAAAGAAGAAGCAAAAGCTTTCCTCAACGCATGTCAGGGAGCAAGCTTTGCTATCGACGATATCACTACCCGCCCGGTCAAGAAAACACCTCCTGCTCCGTTCACAACATCTACGTTGCAACAGGAAGCCGCACGTAAACTGGGATATACCGTAGCGCAGACCATGATGCTCGCGCAACGCTTATACGAATCGGGATTCATCACTTATATGCGTACGGACTCTGTCAACCTCTCGGAATTTGCGACAGCAGGCAGTAAAGACGCTATCATTAAAATGATGGGCGACCGTTACGTACATCCCCGCCATTTCGAAACAAAGACTAAGGGTGCACAAGAAGCGCATGAGGCCATCCGTCCTACCTATATGGAAAACCAGTCCATTGAAGGAACAGCACAGGAAAAGAAACTGTACGACTTGATATGGAAACGTACCATTGCCTCACAAATGGCAGATGCGGAACTGGAAAAAACAACTGCTACCATAACAATAAGTGGCAGCAGCGATGTATTTACAGCCATCGGTGAAGTGATTAAGTTTGACGGATTCCTGCGTGTATACCGTGAATCTTATGACGATGACAACGAACAGGAAGATGAGAGCCACCTGCTTCCTCCTCTGGAAAAAGGCCAGAAGTTGGAACACGGTCCTATCACCGCAACAGAACGTTTCACCCAACGTCCTCCACGCTATACGGAAGCAAGTCTTGTACGCAAGTTGGAAGAACTGGGTATCGGACGTCCGTCTACGTATGCACCTACTATCTCTACCATCCAGCAACGCGAATATGTGGAAAAAGGTAATAAAGACGGGGAAGAACGGCAGTTTAATGTCATGACATTGAAAGATCGTCAGATTAAGGATGAAAACCATACTGAAATTACCGGTGCAGAAAAGGCGAAGTTATTCCCGACAGACACCGGCACTGTGGTAAATGATTTCCTTACCGAATATTTCCCGGACATTCTGGATTTCAACTTTACCGCCAGCGTAGAAAAGGAATTTGACGAGATTGCAGAAGGAGAAGTGAAATGGACTTCTATCATGAAGAATTTCTATGATAAGTTCCATCCGTCTGTAGAAAACACATTGGCTATCAAGACGGAACATAAAGTAGGCGAACGTATTCTGGGAGAAGAACCAGGAACAGGTAAGACTGTTTCTGTTAAGATTGGTCGCTTCGGTCCTGTTGTACAGATTGGTACTGTAGAAGATGAAGAAAAACCACGCTTTGCACAAATGAAAAAAGGTCAATCCATGGAAACCATCACTTTGGAAGATGCACTGGAATTATTCAAATTACCTCGTACACTGGGCGAATATGAAGGAAAATCAGTCAGTGTAGGCGTAGGCCGTTTCGGTCCGTATGTCCTGCATAATAAGGTATATGTATCACTCCCGAAAACACTTGACCCGATGGAAATTACTTTGGAAGAGGCAGAACAGTTGATTCTGGAGAAACGCCAGAAGGAAGCGGAACGCCACATCAAGACGTTTGAAGAGGAGCCGGAACTTGAGATTCTGAATGGACGTTACGGACCTTATATTACCTATAAGGGTTCCAATTATAAAATACCTAAAGATATCGTCCCGCAGGATTTGAGTTTGGCTAGCTGTTTGGAACTCATCAAATTGCAAGATGAAAAAGGACCAGCGACCACAAAAAAAGGACGATTCGCAAAAAAGAAATAAAAAAAACAGAAAAAGAGCAAATTATATAATTAAATGTATATATTTGCTCTTTATCTATTTAATACACAAACTTATGAAGCAAACAAATTTAAAGTATTTAATGATAGGAGCACTTATCATATCTTCCATCAGTTGCATGGACAAAGAGCGTGACTTATCCTGGGAGAGAAGACATATGCCAAAAGAAGCATACTTCGACTTCAACATGACCCAAGCTGTTGCTTTGGATATTGATTATTGTTTTAAAAGCGAAAATTATCGTGTCCTTTTTGATGTTTACGATCAAGATCCCATTGAATACTCAACTGACGGCACCGCGTCCAAAAAAGACATAGAGCCTATCTACCGCGCAGTTACAGATGAAGATGGCAAATTCAGCGGGGAGATGAATAATATCTCGGCGGACATCTCGGAAGTATGGTTATCATCGGATTATTTAGCTACCGTATCTCCTCTTAAACTAACGATTGACGAGAGTCATCGGCTTTTATTTAATCAAGATGCATATATCGCTGCCTTACGTTCACAAACGGCATCAAAAACCAGAGGAGTAACCACGAACCAACATACCTATCTAAAAGAATGGAATGTTCTTCCCGATGCAGACTGGGATGACAGAGGAAGACCAACCAACCTGGAACCTAAAATAAATATACCGCCGGCAGACGTACTATACAACATCAAGTATGTTTTCCGAAAGGTTACAGTCAAAGATGAAAACGGTAAAAACAAGGTTATGAACATCAGTCAGAATTATCCGGAGTTTTTTGATGGTACCATTAAAATGACTTCAGATATTCCAATTGTTAACCCGACCGAAGTGAGCCTCGTATTTATAACCAGCTCTGCTGCATGGTACAATACAGTTGGATATTATACCTATCCGACCGATAATCCGCCCCAGAGCGCAAGTGATATAAAACAAATAATCGCATTTCCAAACACCTCTCCTATTTACAAGACTTTAGGAGCAGGAGCATTAGTGTGTGGCGAAGAAATAAAACTCAAATATTGGAATGAAGCTACACAAGAATACGAGGACAAATTTCCCGCCGGAGTCACAATTGGCTGGTGCCTGCAAGGTATGGGATTCAAGAGCAAACTCACCTCAGAAACAGATAAAGACAAAGTGGGTGATATTATAAAAGGTATGGGAGCACGCTACTCCACCAGGAATCTAAACACGAATAATACACAAAGAACCGTATCTCTCCGTGATTCCAAGTCCGGGCAGATTGTAGCGGTAGGATTTGAAGATAATACTGACTTTGATTATGCAGATGCCATATTCTATATTCATACGTCAGAAAAGAATGCGATTGACCCAACATTGCCTTCACTGCCTGAGGCCCCCGAAGCAATTCCTGAGCAATATAAAATTTCTTATTCCGGCACACTGGCTTTTGAAGATTTATGGCCTAAGTTAGGTGATTACGATATGAATGACGTAATGGTAAAGTACACCAGTACCATGACCCGAAACGCTCTCGACAATCGCATTTACGAAATAGAAGACAAGTTTATCTTACAGCACTGTGGAGGTTATCTGCAAAACGGATTTGGATATCAATTCCACAAGCTCTCAAACAGCAATGTCAAGAGTGTAAAAATAACGGGGCCTGATGCCAATGGTTTATCAAGTTCTATATACATGGAAGGAAAAGAAACAGAGCCTGGACAGTCTCACCCAACCATTTTGTTGTATGACGACATGACCAAATTCAAAAACGTCACTGATGAATCAAAGAAAGAATATACTGTAACCATCACGCTTGATGGAGCCAGTGAGAAAGATGTGGTACCTCCTTACAATCCGTTTATCTTCATCTGTTCCAATGAGGGTAGAGGCAAAGAATTACATCTGATAAATTACCCCCCGACTGACAAAGCCGACTTATCAATACTGGGAACCGGAAAAGACATCTACAGACCGGAAGAAGGGATGTATTATGTTTCAGCAGACTTGATGCCGTTTGCTATCAATATGCCGGTAAGTAATCTCCCGGTTCCGGAGGAAGGGAAACGAATCGATCAATCATATCCTAAGTTCGCAGGATGGGTATCATCGAATGGGAAACAAAATAAAGATTGGTACAAATAAAGATTAATACGATTTAAATAAGAGCAGGCCGGATATTGGATGGGGAGAATAAAACATGCGGGGTTCCTTTTATATAAAAGAAACCCCGCAAAAGTATATTTTATTCAGAGAAAGTCTTACATTCTGGAAGGAACCTCGATACCCAGTAAATTCATTCCTAAGCGAATGACTTTAGCCACATTAGCAGACAGAGCGATACGGAATACTTTCACCGCTTCATTCTCTTCGCGCAGAATACTATAGTCATGATAGAACTGATTGTATTCTTTCACCAAGTCATAAGTATAATTGGCAATAATAGACGGGCTGTAATCTTCACCAGCTTGTTTTACAACAGCAGCAAAGTCGGCAACCATCTGAATCAACCCTTCTTCCTTCTCACTCAATTCAATACCAGCCGGAATCTGTTCAGGAATTGTGATACCTGATTCGGCAGCTTTCCGAAGTACAGACTGGATACGTGCGTAGGTGTATTGGATAAACGGACCTGTATTACCATTGAAGTCGATAGATTCTTTCGGATTGAATGTCATATTCTTACGGGCATCGACTTTCAGAATGAAATATTTCAATGCTCCCAGCCCCACAATACGGGCAATATCATCAGCTTCTTCCTGTGTCAAACCATCCAGTTTTCCAAGTTCTTGTGAAGTTTCTTTAGCAGTGGCAATCATTTCCTCCATCAAGTCGTCAGCATCAACTACCGTACCCTCACGGGATTTCATCTTACCTTCCGGCAGTTCCACCATTCCGTAAGAGAAGTGTACCAGACTCTTACCCCATTCGAAACCAAGTTTATCGAGCAAGATAGAAAGCACCTGGAAGTGATAGTTCTGTTCGTTACCTACTACATAAATCATCTTATTAATCGGGTAATCGGCAAAACGAAGTTTAGCCGTACCGATATCCTGTGTCATATAAACAGAAGTACCGTCACCACGGAGAAGGAGTTTATGATCCAGTCCTTCGGCAGTCAGGTCGGCCCATACGGAACCGTCTTCTTTCTTGTAGAAGAAACCTTTTTCCAGACCTTCCATAACCTTTTCTTTTCCTTCGAGGTAAGTATTGGATTCATAATAGATCTTATCGAAGCTGACACCCATCTTCTTGTAGGTTTCGTCGAATCCGGCATATACCCAATTGTTCATCATTTCCCACAATCCGCGTACTTCCGGATCACCGGCTTCCCACTTCACCAGCATTTCGCGGGCTTCCTGCATCAACGGAGATTCAGCTTCAGCCTTTGCCTTCGCCTCATCATCACTCATTCCCTGCGCTGTAAATTTAACCATCAGCTCCTTTACTTCCGCTTTATAATGCTTATCGAAAGATACATAATAATCGCCTACCAGATGGTCCCCCTTCTTACCCGAAGTTTCAGGAGTTTCACCGTTTCCGTATTTCTTCCATGCCAGCATGGACTTACAGATGTGGATACCACGGTCGTTTACAATATTTGTTTTGACTACCTTATTGCCGTTTGCCGCTACAATGTTAGCCAATGCGTTGCCTAAAAGGTTATTACGCACGTGTCCCAAGTGAAGCGGTTTGTTTGTATTCGGAGAAGAATACTCAATCATCACCAATGGAGAAGCGTCAGTAACCTGCACCAAGCCGTACTGTTCATCTGCCTGGATTTCGTTCAGCAACTCAATCCATGTAGCCGATGCAATAGTCAGGTTCAAGAAGCCTTTTATCACATTAAACGCTGCTACAGCCGGATCGTTTACCTTCAGATATTCACCAATTTCCTGTGCCGTTTGTTCCGGTCCTTTTTTTGACATCTTCAGGAAAGGAAATACCACCAACGTCAAATGTCCTTCAAATTCTTTCTTCGTTTTCTGCAACTGCACCATCTTTTCAGGGACTTCCTGACCGTAAAGTGCTTTGAGTCCGCTGATAACGGACGCTACAAGTTTATCTTCTATCTTCATATTTACAATTATTTTCTGTGCACAAAGATACAGGATAATTTATAAAGGTTACTCTTCTGAAGCAGAATTATTCTTCGCACCACGCTGATATATAGAAGGTGAGACTCCAAATTGCATCTTAAAACGCCTGCTAAAATAGAACGGATCATCAATACCTACGCGGTAAGAAACTTCGGCGACTGTCAGATTTTCATCAGAAAGTAACAGTTCCGCCGCTTTTTTCATACGGATGATGCGCAAGTATTCATTAGGAGCATATCCGGTTACACCACGTATTTTTTTGTAAAAAGCAGTACGTCCCATCTTCATTATGGAAGCAAATTCATCAATCGTAAGGTCAGGACGGGCAAGATGTTTCTCCAGAACAACAGTCAGACGGTCGGCAAATTCTTTATCCCTGTCCGTGGAGCATACCACCGGACGCATGATGCCCGGTTCATTCAGATATTTCTCACGGAGCTTGTCGCGCTGCTCTATCAATTGGAACACACGTGCCAACAGCAGTTTGATGCTGAACGGCTTGGGAATATAAGCATCTGCTCCCGATTCTATACCTTCAAGGTACTTTTCCGGTGAGTTCAGCGCAGTCAACAAAATAATAGGGATATGGCTCGTATCAAAGTCCGATTTCAGTTTCTTCGTCACTTCAAATCCGGTCATTCCGGGCATCAATACATCACAGATAATGAGATCGGCATCATAGGAACGTGCCTTTTCAAAACCTAAAGTTCCGTCCGCCGCTACTTCCACTTCGAAATAAGCACCGATTTCTTCTTTCAGGAATTGACGGATATCATTATCATCTTCAATAATCAATATCTTCCGCTTATTCAATGGATTATCCACTTTTTCGTATTCCGGCAGTTCCTCCTGTTCGTCTCCAAGAAAATCAGTGGGTTCTGCCAAGTGTCCGGTATGAATATTGGCATCTTTCAGCAATGCATTATTGGGAACTAAAAAGTCTTTTTCGTTATAAGCGGACTTGTCGGTTGGAATAGACACGGTAAATATAGAACCGCCACCCTCATTTTCCGCATACTTGATAGTTCCTTTATGAACCTGTACCAACTCATGCGTCAGATGCAGCCCCACTCCGATACTATCTCCAGAAAAATTACTTTGCATGAAACGCTTGAATAATTCCGCCTGCTTCTCTTTCGGTATACCCACTCCCGAATCTGAAACCTGTATCTGCAACTGTTGTTTCGCCTCATCCACCGTTACTGACAATACAATATGTCCGTTGGAAGGGGTATATTTAAACGCATTCGATAACAGATTGTAGGTTACCTTATCCAGGGCAGACGCATTATATTTTTTACTATCCCACTCCTGTTTTTATTCTATTTATATGATTGATTATTAACTTATTA
>NZ_JADMOU010000026.1:64799-83229 GCF_015558905.1 Bacteroides sp. D55t1_190419_B8 | reverse complement strand
AATTATTAATCAAAAATACAACTCAATGTGGGCTACAATACCTTTGTGGGTATTATAGCCGTACAATGAGTGCTTACATTTTATTGGTGACCAAGATTTTTTAAGTTAATAATGTCATAGAGTACTTTTAATACTTTACACAAAAGTGAGATGGAACATGTAGGTCCCTAACTTCATGCTACACACATGAAGTCCCTACATTTTGTGGTCAGGAAATATACGGCGGTGTATTCCTGATCAACGCCCTCATGTCGGTGTAAATCCGATGTGATTTCTATTATATCAACTGTCTGTGAAGATCGTTGATATTTGAAATGATATTATCACTAGATAATATACAACTCAAAACGGGAGATAGCACTTTTGTTGTCTTCCGTTTTTATATTGAATACTTCTTCATAATAAATATTGGTACTTTATTGGGAGCTTACAAATACTCTTATCTTTATTTGCTGTTTTGGACATTTTAGCGTACCTTGCACACCTATTTTAAAGAATATTTTTTTAACAGGAGAATAACAGGTATGGATAATCATGTTGTAATAATGGCTGGTGGCATAGGGAGCCGCTTCTGGCCGATGAGCACTCCGGAATGTCCTAAACAATTTATTGATGTAATGGGATGTGGCCGGTCGCTGATTCAGTTGACGGCAGATCGTTTCGACGGTGTTTGCCCTAAAGAAAATATGTGGGTCGTAACTTCTGAAAAATACATTGATATTGTTCGGGAGCAGTTGCCGGAAATTCCGGAAAGTAATATTTTGGCGGAGCCTTGTGCGCGCAATACTGCACCCTGCATTGCTTTTGCTTGCTGGAAGATCAAGAAAAAACATCCGAATGCTAACATTGTAGTAACTCCTTCGGATGCATTAGTCATTGATACGGGAGAATTCCGTAGAGTGATGGAGAAAGCCCTTCGTTTCACAGATGATGGCAGCGCCATTGTAACGATAGGTATCCGGCCAACTCGTCCGGAAACCGGATACGGATATATTGCTGCTGCTGATCAGCTCCAGACAGATAAAGAGATTTACACTGTAGATGCATTTAAGGAAAAACCGGATAAAGAGACTGCCGAAAAGTATCTGGCAGAAGGCAATTTCTTCTGGAATGCGGGAATCTTTGTGTGGAACGTGCGTACTATTACTTCCGTGCTGCGTGTATATGCTCCGGGCATCGCACAAATTTTCGATCGCATTTTCCCCGATTTCTATACAGAGAAAGAAAATGAAACGATCAAGAAGTTATTCCCTACTTGCGAAAGCATTTCTATCGACTATGCAGTGATGGAGAAAGCACAGGAGATTTATGTACTTCCCGCTTCTTTTGGCTGGTCAGATCTGGGTACATGGGGAGCACTTCGCGGTTTGCTTCCACAGGATAAGTCTGGAAATGCAACCGTAGGAACCGATATCCGTTTGTATGAAAGTAAAAATTGTATTGTGCATGCCAGCGAAGAAAAACGAGTAGTCATTCAAGGCTTGGATGGATATATCATTGCAGAGAAAGATAACACATTATTGATCTGCAAGCTGGAAGAAGAGCAAAGAATTAAGGAATTCTCGAAATAAAATTTATTTCGAGAATTGATATTCATGTGGTGTCATTCCTGTCATTCGCTTAAAGAACTTCGAGAAAAAAGAAGGATTAGGGAAGTTCAATTCATCAGAAATTTGATAAACAAGCAGATTGCTATGTTTTAGCAATACTTTAGCTTCTAATATAATGGACTGGTTTATCCAGTCCATTACTGTTTGTTGACTGGTTTGGCGGATGATAGTGTTAAGATAGCGGGGAGTGAGACATAGCTTATCCGCATAAAAACTAACATTACGTTCTCTCTTGCTATAAGCATTGACTAAAGAAATGAAACGCTGGAAAATCTCTTCCTGATGTGTCTGGCAGCTCTGTTCTTTTTGATTGCTGTTTTTGACAAGATATTCTATATTGCACAGAATACTGATCAGTAGATATTGAATAGCTTCCCGTCGGAATGTCGGTTCTTGTAATATATTCCATATTAAAGCAAAGTAACTCTTAAACAAGTCGTACTCATGTGAGGTCAGAGATAATATGAGGTTTTTCTGTAACTGTGAAAGATGAGTGAAGAAATTGTCTTTTCCGGCTATAGAAAGAAATTCTGCGTCCATGGCTACCATCTGCATATCAAAATCCGGAGAGACTTCTATAATCTGAAGAATGGAATTCGGAACAATTAATAGTAGCTTGTCCCGCTGAAAGGTTTCTTCTATCAGGTTGATTAAAACGCGTGCATATCCCTGTTTGATGACTGCGATGCGTCCTTCTTTGATACGATAAGGCTGGCCCAGTATGATAAGATTGGATTCTAATTGGGCGAAGCTATTTACGAATCCAAAATGCGGAGATATGTAACGGAATTCGTTATGTCGGACGACATCCGGATTTTCTAAGATTTCGAGACCTATATTCAATGGTATTTTCTTTTCCATCTCTATCTGTTTTTTCCGTCAAAGATAATAAAAATCAGCAAATAGCCTTTTATTCTTTCTCTTTATCGAACTATTGGGATATTTTTACTAACTATCGGAATGTGAATGTATCTTTGAAATCTCTATCTTTGTCTTTTGAAGAAATTAAAGAAATGATGTGTATGAAAAGAATGTTTTTCAGTTTCTCCTTTTTATTGTTTGTATCGGGAATAAATGCGCAGATAACGTTGGAAGAATGTCAACGGAAGACGCAGGAAAATTATCCGTTGGTACATCAGTATGGTCTGGTGGAGAAAACAAAGGAATATAATCTTGAGAATGCGGCAAAAGGATATTTGCCACAGTTTGCCCTTTCGGCTAAAGCTTCTTATCAGAGTGAGGTAACAGAAATTCCGGTGAAGCTCCCCGGAGTGGATTTGAAAGGACTGCCGAAAGATCAGTATCAGGTGATGTTGGAGTTACAACAGAAAATCTGGGATGGCGGAGGAATCCGGATGCAGAAGAAACAAACGACTGCGGAAGCGGAGATAGAGAAAGAAAAGCTGAATGTGGATATGTATGCGCTGAATAGTCGTGTAAATGACCTTTATTTTGGAATTCTTTTGTTGGATGAGCAGTTGAAACAGAATGCATTGTTGCAAGATGAACTGGAGAGAAATTATCGCCAGATTGCTGCCTACGTAGAAAATGGCATTGCCAATCAGGCCGATTTGGATGCTGTGAAAGTGGAACAGCTGAACACAAAGCAGAAAAGAGTAGAACTGGTTTCATCGCGTATGGCATATTTGAAGATGCTTTCACTTCTGGTAGGAGAGAAGTTGCCACAGGAAACGGTTTTGGAGAAACCTGTTCCTCAAGATGAGGTTTCGGCTGTCAGTGAGATTCGTCGTCCGGAATTGTCTTTGTTTAATGCGCAAGGAGTAGGATTACAAGTACAGGAGAAAGCTTTGAATGTGCGTCATCTTCCACAGTTCGGATTGTTTGTGCAGGGAGCCTATGGAAACCCCGGACTGAATATGCTGAAAAATGAATTTTCTCCTTACTATATTGCGGGTGTTCGCCTTTCATGGAGTTTCGGTAGTTTGTACACCTTGAAGAATGACCGGAAGGTAATTGAAAATAAACGCCGGCAATTGGATAATAACCGGGATGTATTTCTTTTTAATACAAGATTGGAGATGACACAACAGGATCAGGCCATCCAATCATTGGAAAAGCAAATGCAGGATGATGATGAGATTATCCGTTTGCGTACCAATATTCGCAAATCGGCAGAAGCTAAAGTGGCGAATGGAACATTGACGGTGACCGAGATGCTTCGGGAATTGACCAATGAGAGTTTGGCACGTCAGTCGAAAGCGCTGCATGAAATTCAACGGTTAATGGGAATTTATCAATTGAAATATACTATGAATGATTAATATAACTTCTTTAGATATGGAACGAATGACAAAGATAGGAATGGTTGGAGTGGCATTGATAATGTTGGCTGCTTGTGGTAAGGGAATACCCAGCTATGATGCAACCGGCACGTTTGAAGCCACAGAAGTGATAGTCTCTGCCGAAGCTGCCGGAAAGTTGTTGCGACTGGAGGTAGAAGAGGGGACAAGACTGAAAGCAGGTGAGGAGATTGGACTGGTGGATACGGTACAATTGTATTTGAAAAAACTACAACTGGAAGCCAGTATGAAATCAGTGGAAAGCCAACGTCCGGATCTTGCTAAACAGATAGCTGCTACCAAACAGCAAATAGCAACGGCTGAACGTGAAAAGAAACGCGTGGAAAATCTGCTTGCTGCAGGAGCGGCGAATCAGAAACAGCTGGACGATTGGGATGCACAAGTCAAATTGCTTGAAAGGCAGCTTGTCGCACAGGAATCATCATTGCAGAATAGTACAAATAGCCTGATAGAACAAGGAAATTCGGTTGCCATACAGGTTGCACAGATGGAGGATCAGTTAGCTAAATGTCATGTCCAGTCGCCTATCGAAGGTACAGTATTGGCAAAATATGCAGAAGCCGGTGAATTGGCGGCGATAGGCAAACCTTTGTTTAAAGTGGCTGAAGTGGATCGCATGTATTTGAGGGCTTACATTACCTCCGAACAGTTGTCGCAAGTGAAATTGGGAGATGAGGTAACTGTGTATGCTGATTATGGAAACTCGGAGCAGAAAGCTTATCCGGGGGTAGTGACATGGATTTCCGACCGTTCGGAGTTCACTCCCAAAACGATTTTGACGAAAAATGAACGTGCTAATCTGGTATATGCAGTGAAAATTGCCGTGAAGAATGACGGAGCATTGAAGATTGGTATGTACGGAGGAGTGACATTGAAAAATTAATGATTAAAAATTAAACGCAAGGAGATGGAAAAGGGAGAACCCATAGTGGTTGTGAAAGAAGTCGGCAAGAACTATGGAAAGGTGGAGGCGCTGAAAGAAGTTTCTTTCGTTGTGGAACGGGGAGAAATCTTTGGCCTGATAGGGCCTGACGGTGCCGGTAAGAGTACCTTATTCCGTATTCTGACTACTTTGTTGCTGGCGGATAAAGGAACGGCCATGGTTACCGGACTGGATGTGGTAGCGGATTATAAACAGATTCGTACGAAAGTGGGATATATGCCCGGTCGTTTTTCACTTTACCAGGATCTTTCGGTAGAAGAGAATCTGGAGTTTTTTGCTACCGTGTTCCATACGACAGTTCAAGAGAATTATGATTTAATTAAAGATATCTATCAACAGATAGAACCGTTCAGGAAAAGAAGGGCAGGAGCTTTGTCGGGTGGTATGAAGCAGAAACTGGCATTGAGCTGCGCTTTGATTCATAAACCGGATATTTTATTTCTGGATGAACCCACTACCGGAGTGGATCCTGTGTCACGTAAGGAATTCTGGCAAATGCTCCGAAATTTACGTGAACAGGGTATTACCATTGTCGTTTCTACTCCCATTATGGATGAGGCTCGGCAATGTGACCGGATTGCTTTCATCAATCATGGACAGATTCATGGCATTGATACCCCGGAACGTATTCTTCATCAATTTGCGTCTATCCTTTGCCCTCCTTCTTTGGAGCGGGAGGAAGTGAAGCATGAAGTAGCTCCGGTCATTGAGGTGGAACAGTTGACAAAGTGTTTTGGAGATTTTACTGCAGTAGATCATATCTCCTTTCAGGTGAACCGGGGCGAGATATTTGGCTTTCTGGGTGCTAATGGAGCAGGAAAGACGACAGCTATGCGTATGCTTTGCGGATTAAGTAAACCGACATCAGGCATCGGAAAGGTGGCAGGATATGACATTTACCGGGAGGCCGAACAAGTAAAGAAAAATATCGGCTATATGAGCCAAAAGTTTTCGCTATATGAAGATCTGAAAGTGTGGGAGAATATCCGTCTGTTTGCCGGAATTTATGGCATGAAGGAACAGGAGATAGAACGGAAGACAGAAGAATTGTTGGATCGTTTGGAGCTTACAGCCGAACGGGATACTCTGGTGAAGAGCCTTCCGGTGGGATGGAAACAGAAATTGGCTTTTTCAGTATCAATATTCCATGAACCGAGAATCGTTTTTCTGGATGAGCCGACCGGCGGAGTAGACCCTGCTACGAGAAGGCAGTTCTGGGAATTGATCTATCAGGCAGCCGATCAGGGTATTACCGTGTTTGTCACTACCCATTATATGGATGAAGCGGAATATTGCAACCGGATATCTATCATGGTGGACGGTCAGATAAAAGCACTTGATACACCTGCCCGTCTGAAACAACAATTCGGTGCGGAAACGATGGATGACGTTTTTCAGAAATTAGCCCGCGGTGCGGTGCGCAAAGCAGATTGATTATGAGACAGTTTATAGCTTTTATAAAGAAAGAGTTTTATCATATTTTCCGTGACCGGCGAACCATGCTGATTTTGTTGGGGATGCCTGTCGTGCAAATTATTCTATTCGGTTTTGCTATCAGCACGGAAGTGAAGAATGTTCGGTTGGCGGTGCTCGATCCTTCTAATGATGTGGTAACGCGAAAAATAATTGATCGTTTGGATGCCAGTGAGTATTTCACCGTTACTGCACGTTTTCATTCGCCCCAGGAAATGGAAGCTGCTTTCCTAAAGAATGAAGTTGATATGGCGATTGTCTTTAGCGAACGGTTTGCGGATGATCTCTATACGGGTGATGCTCGTGTACAGCTGATAGTAGATGCAACAGATCCCAATATGTCGACTTCGCAAGTTAATTATGCGACAGGAATCGTTTCTATGGTAGGCCAGGAGATGATTCCCCCGAATATGTCGGCTGCCCGCCTGACTCCTGATATCAAATTGCTCTACAACCCGCAGATGAAGAGTGCTTATAACTTTGTTCCGGGAGTGATGGGCTTGATCCTGATGCTGATTTGCGCCATGATGACCTCGATTTCCATTGTTCGTGAGAAAGAAACAGGCACGATGGAAGTATTATTGGTTTCACCTGTGAAGCCGCTATTTATTATTTTGGCAAAGGCTGTACCTTATTTTGTGCTGTCGTTCGTCAATCTGATAACGATTCTTTTGCTTTCGGTCTTTGTGTTGGATGTTCCGGTGGTAGGAAGTTTGTTCTGGTTAATCACGGTATCTTTGCTGTTTATCTTCGTATCCTTGGCATTGGGCTTATTGATTTCATCAGTCACACGTACACAGGTTGCGGCCATGCTGGTTTCCGGATTGATGCTGATGATGCCCACAATGCTTTTATCGGGCATGATTTTCCCTATAGAGAGTATGCCGGTGATACTTCAATGGATCTCGGATATACTTCCGGCACGTTGGTATATACAGGCTGTGCGTAAACTGATGATTGAAGGAGTACCAGTTGCATTGGTGTATAAAGAGATTGGTATCTTGTTATTGATGGCGACGGTACTTATCACGATCAGTATCAAGAAATTTAAGTATAGATTGGAATAATAGGTCGATATGCCAATTGGCTGCATGAATACTATACAGTGTGCTAATGGGCAGATTGATAAATGGAAGAATTATTTATGATAAAGTTCCTGATAGAAAAAGAGTTTAAACAATTGCTTCGCAATTCGTTTCTTCCGAAATTGATTCTTGTATTTCCATGCATGATTATGCTGTTGATGCCTTGGGCGGTAAACCTGGAAATCAAGAATATACAGCTGAATATTGTGGATAATGACCATTCGGCTATTTCACAACGTTTAGTCAATAAGATTGCCGCCTCTACCTATTTCCGTCTGGTGGAAGTGCCGGCTTCGTATGAAGAAGGCCTACGGAATATTGAAATTGGAACGGCGGATATTGTGATGGAAATTCCGCGGCATCTGGAACGGGATTGGATGAATGGAGAAGATACCCACATACTGATAGCAGCCAATGCTGTGAATGGGACAAAAGGAGGGCTGGGGAGTTCTTATCTATCTTCTATTATTAATGATTATGCAGCCGAGCTGCGTTCGGAATATCCTACAACTGCTACAGTCTCCGGTGCTTTCCCTTCGATAGGCATTGATACACAGGGGTTGTTTAATCCGAATCTGAACTATAAACTCTATATGATTCCGGCATTGATGGTCATGTTATTAACTTTGATTTGTGGTTTCTTGCCTGCATTGAATATAGTTAGCGAGAAGGAAGTAGGAACGATTGAGCAAATCAATGTGACGCCGGTTCCGAAGTTTATCTTTATTTTGGCAAAGCTCCTGCCTTACTGGTTGATTGGTTTTGTGGTGCTGACTGTATGTTTCATATTAGTCTGGTTAATTTATGGCATAGTGCCGGTCGGTCATTTTCTATTGATTTACTTTTTCGCAGTTCTTTTCGTTCTGGTAATGTCCGGTTTCGGACTTGTTATTTCCAACTACTCGGCAACGATGCAACAGTCTACGTTTGTTATGTGGTTCTGTTTGTTGGTTGTAATTTTGATGAGTGGTTTGTTTACTCCCATTAGCAGTATGCCGGAATGGGCTCAACTAATTACCAGGCTCAATCCTTTGAGGTATTTTATGGAAGTGATGCGAATGGTGTATTTAAAGGGGAGTGGTTTCTTTGATTTACTGCCACAGTTTGGAGTATTGTTGTTTTTTGCAGTAGTGTTTAATAGTTGGGCAGTGATTAGTTATCGGAAGAATAACTAAGGATAGTAAGGTGGTATTGCCAGCAAAGACAATATAAAAACAGTTTGGTATACATTATTTGAAATATTGTACATAAAATTTGAGTAGTATATTGATTTCTCGTTATAACTTTTCCAACATAAAGGTTGTCTATATGTATCCTGAATTATCGGAGAATTAGGTTGGGTAAATATCCATTCCCCCCCCATACTACTTGTATTAGGGGACGGCTTGCTCGGTTCTTCAGCCCATTTCATAACCCGTTATAAGCAGCTTTAGCCTTTTTCTATGTAACCGTTCTCATACACATTACATCTTGGTTTGTACCAGTGAGATCTCTTAAACAACTCGGATTATCTATGAACTTTTGATTATCACCGCCACATAAGTATTCTATTTTTTTTCGTGTAGCGGGGCTGTTCAATGCATTCTCCAACCTTGTGAGCCATTTTAAATTTTCTGGTCAGTTGTTACATCAGTTAGTATCAAACGTGAGTTCGATATAACTTAAAATAACACAAGCTGCCTATCCTTGATAAAATCACATCAATGGCAGGCTTCTTATCAAAAAAACAGTAGGCAGCAATAGCTGAAAGGGCATTGGCTATAAAGTTGTTGAATGAACGGTGTCTAGAATGTTCAATCTGTGCAATATTTTTCAATTCGTCATTAACAGTCTCAATCAATGCACGTTTCCTCAATAAAATTTTGTCCGCCACACTCATCAATGAATTCTTCACTTTGGTAAGCAACTGAATACCGTTCAAGAACAGGTTTTCAAACAGTGCCTGACCAATATATCCTTTGTCCGCACAAAGCTTTCCTTTGATGTTCTTCAGGAAATTCCCTTGTTTCAACGGTTCCCTGTCATCCACGTTTGCAGGGGTGAACATAAAATTCAGGATTTCTCCCTTGTCATTGATTATCAGATGGAGCTTGAACCCAAAGGACCATCCCATGGAGCACTTCCCACGGGTAGCCAACCCTTCAAAAGTCTTGTGTATCAGTATCCGTTGGTTACGGCATCCACGAAGCGGGGTGGAATCCACGAAGCTGATACCGGTACATGTACCCAATAGCACTTGCTTGATGAAGATGATCAACGGCAACAGGACTTCTTTTTCCAATTCCACAAAACGGTTGTACAATACACGGTGGGGGAAAAGATGTGTCAAATGCTTGCACATATATTCCTTGTAATAATGTTCAAAACATCTAAATCCTCCCGAATGGAACAAGATAAGGATAACCATTATTTCTGCATCATTCATTTGGTTAGGTTTATTCCGATGCGTGCGAGTCGTATCTTCGACCATATATTTTTTCTGTTGCAACGTAAATTCCTTGCAAAAATCATCCGCCATACAATAAATCTCTGTAACTTTAGCCTCTGAGAACATAATGGTAATCGTTTAAATCTTATAATTGTGTACTATAAATTAAATATTTTACTACTATATTGCTGATAATCAGGTGGATAATTTTAATGTTATATCGAACCCACGTTAATTTAGTTTACGATTATGGAAAAACAAGAAGGAATTAGTACCTTTATTGGTCAACATGCTGATGAAGTCAACAAGGGAATGTTTCGCGAAAAGTTCGAGAATACTTTGTTTGACCCGAACCCCAAGGACGTAAATGACAAACTGGTGTTTATTATTCGTCCTATGCCATCTTTGAAGAATCCGAATAAATCGTTAGTTGGTAAGAATTTCTATGCATTTACTGACAACCTTGGAACATTTTTGTTCGATTCTCGTACAACATTCAATCGTCCGGCTGAAAATCACTACGAGTTTTGCGAAGTATTCGATGTTTGGTGGAAACTTCGTAACTCGAAAGACCCAGCAGTACAGAACAAAACACAACTTCTTCGTATGCAACGTGCAAACTATGCTTACGTGCAAATCATTGCTTATCCATCAGACCCGACAATGAACGGAAAGATGCTGCCTATGTATATACCTCTTGAATTAGTAAGGCTGTTTAATTCTATGGCACGTCCATCTGAACAAGAAGTAGCACTTGGAGCTAAACCAGTGCAGGCATTCGATTTATACGGTGGTAAAGAAATTAAGTGCACAGTTATCGGTAAGATTGTTGGCACAATTTTAAAGCGTGAATGGAAAGTCGAAGCACAAGGAGAACCGAAAGAAGCTCTGTTTCCGCTTGGAGTCAACGGTGCAATGACACAGATTTCCAAACTGAAACAAGAAGATGTTTTGAAGTACTTTGAAGAAGCGCAAAATGTTGATCTGGAAACGCAGTATGGCTATCATGAACCAGTTTTGGACGTGAAACGTCGCATGAAGAACTATCTGGCACGGGTCATAGCTGATGCTCCTGGAATAAGAGAATATGTTGCAGGATTATTTCCAGAAGTAACTGCAGCTGCAGCAATTGGCCAAAATGCATAGGGTGGTGCTACGATATTTGCCCCTGGTGCACAACCTGCTGGAATAATACAGCAGCCAGTAGCTCAGCCATTACCGCAAGGACAGCCGCAGACAATTATAGCTGGCAATCCGATAAAACCTATGGCTGGTCAGGCACAACAACCTACTAGTGGACAAGCACCTGAAGTGCCAGATACTCCAGTATTATCGTAAAGAATACAATTTTGTGAAGTTTTGAATGATAACCTTTTTGAACCGACCAGTACATGATTAAGTCGTTGGCTGATCGTTTTTTTTATAGGTGATATTTTATATCATAATTCACTAGTGTCCACTAAGAGAAATTAAGTTTTAATTGAGTGTCATTTTGATAGTCTCCACTTTTCTTCGTCAGTCTAAACAGGTCGGCAAGATCTGTTCTGTCAACGAGAGATATGGTCAATATTCTTAACATATCATAAGTGTCCATATTCAGGTGCAAATCATGCTCGACAGTTGCCACTAGGCAGTAAGCAATGATTGCGCAATAGATTTGTATCTTGACAGCATTCTCCGATGTACCATAAAACTCTTTGATTCGAAGATGCTGCTTCAGCCATTTGTAAAATAGCTCTACCCGCCACCTATATTTATAAAGGAGTGCTACATATTCTGGTACAATCTCCATATTATTTGTATAGAAAACAAAGGTTCTGTTGCCTTCTTTATCATAATAAACCACCCGCCTGATAGGACTAGGATATTGTTTCTTCGGATTGATGCCTTCAAAAAGTATGATTTGGTCAGCCATTACTCCTGTTCCAGGTTTATTATAGTTGCGGTCGTGATCAACGGTAAATTTCATCTTCCGTTTTTCCCGAACAACAAAGAAACTCTCTTTCTGGTGAATGGAATAAAGCTGCTCCGTATCCATATAGGCACGATCAAAAATATAATAGGCATCTGGTTCATAAGGAATCTTATCCATAACCTTGGAATCATGCACATTAGCATCCGTTATAATATTGAAAGCAGGTATATCTGTTTTTACGTCCAAAAGAGTGTGTAACTTAACACCTCCTTTGCCATGATGTAACTTTGACCACCAAAATGTGCTAAGGCATAAGAAGATCGTTGAGGAATCAAATGCATATACGTTACCATCAAGAAAAAAGTCATGCTTGTCTATGCGTTTGGTCCGTGCAATGGAAATCATGAGGTTTGCCATATCTTCAAAAATTCGCAATTCCCTTATTTCATTCGCTTTGGAAAGATTACTGCGCGTTACACTATCACCAAATCCCAAATGATGGAACTTATTCTGGTGGGCGTTCAGAGTTGAGACTAAATCCCGCAAACTTTCTCTATTTGATAACTGGCCAAATATCATGACTAACAAATGGTTCCAACAGGTGAATGACTTTACATACTTATTACCTTTGTATTTCTTGACAAACCAATCAAATTGATTTTTGAGGAGATAGGAACAGAGCTGAGTGAAAACATACTGGCCTTTGAACATCTTGTGACTTTTTGCTATAAGCTGCAAATTTAGTCATTTCAAGAGTGCAGAGTAAAATTATGGTCATAAGCATTTATAGATCTGTATGTTATGTCAATTGTTGATGAATTTTAGTGGACAGTAGTGATCATAATTATAAAGATGAGGGTTGTATTACTACTGTGATGGCTAAACCTAATTGTCGGTATTCTAAGATTACTACTGGTGCGATTTTATCGCACCAGTAGTAATGCAGTAAATATAATTATTGTTATAATTATTGAACAACCTTTGTTTTTTGTTTGATTTATTGTATATATTGTTAATTTTGTTGTTACTAATAATACAAGAAACTAATAACAAAAAATAATACTGCATGGGAACCTTTGAAAACGCTTTGAAAAGAGAATTGGGGAAAAATACGGGTAAGGCTATTTCCAATTTTGTATTTGGAGATGCACATTCAACCCCTTATAGGAGAACCTCTTCTAGAAAATCAAGTCCATCGGCTGAAATGTATGTGCCGAGAAAAACAGCAAGGCAACTTAAGGATGAACATTTAGCATTGATGCTTGAAAAGGAAAGAGATGTAGCTTATGAAGAATTGTTACGAAAACAGCGATTGGAAGAAGAACATCAACGCGAAATATTTAAATTGGAACAAGAGGCGGAGAGAAACAGGATAGAAACAGAAAATTTGAATCAGTTAAGTCGTGAGATTGAATCTGCTCTAAATCTTGATGTGGCAGACTTTCCTGATACAAAGTCTTTTTTTAATAATATATCGGCAAAGTTGACTGTCAGAAATTGGAATAACCTTTCTTTTTTTAATTCTTTATTGAGTAATGATACAAAAAAGGATAAGGAACGAAAGAAAATGGAGAATCAGTTATATGATATTTATTTATCCAAATTTCAGATAACGTTAGGAGAGTCTGTACAAGTATTAACAAATGTCGATATTGATGTTTATTCAAAGCTTTTATTACAATTCTGTAAGAAAAGAAAAGCTTCACCACAAGTCCAGCTTATTGATACTTTAGAAAAGCAGAAAATAGCTAATTTACAAGCAAATAATCAAGTTACAGAAGATTTGAATACCTCCTCAAACAAAGAGTTTGATGTCACTTATGGCGATGTTATTGAGAATATGAATTCTGATAATTTACCTGACAAAGATGCTATCTCAACAAATATCGTAAACTTGAACGAGGATAATATAATAGAAAATCGGCTAGCGGAAATTTGGAGGAAATATGTAGCTGTAATTGGTAATCAGGCAGAGAGAAGACCTATATTTGTAACTGATGCTATTAAAAATAGTCTATTATATATAGGGATAAATCCCAATTTTTATGAAGGAGATGATGATATATTACTTCATAGTGCAAATGGTAGATCCTTATTTTACGAGAATGTCTGTGGAGAACTTAATCCACCAGAATATTTTCGTGAATTGGAAGAATTTACGAGGGGAATAGCAGCTCATGCATCTTATTCACATTTGAATTTATTGTATGCTCGTGAAAATGATAGAAAGCATCTACTGTCATTAGATTCGAATTTTATAAGGGAACAACTTGAACTGACTTATGATTTGATTATAAAGATAAATCCTCCGATAGTTATCTTTTTCAGTGATTACTGTAAACATCTGATACTTGGAAAAGGTCGTTGGATTGATCCGGCTAGCTTCAATAAACGAGACGGATGTTATATTTTAAATGGAACCCAAATTCCGGTACTATTTACAGAAGATGTTACAACATTGAAAGAACCATCTTATTTACAGAATAAAATTAAAAACATATTATTATGAATTATTTAGAACAATTAGCAAGACTTTGGCAACGTATTCCGGAACAGCTACCTGTAAAAATTAAAGAAAGAGGATATATGGTTTCGGAAAATCATGGAAATAAGGATATTCTGATAACTGGTATGAACCCTTCTTTTCGGGAAGGAGCAGTATGCCAAAGTGGTACATTTTCTTTCGAGACTATACTGGTGGATGATAAAGGAGACTCTTATTGGTCTCCGGTAAAAAATATGCTGTTTTCTGATTCTATAGACTTGAGAAATAAAGCTGCATATTGGGACTTATTCTGTTTTAGAGAAACGGAACAGTCATTCTTGAGTAAAGAAATCCTCTCTCGTGACGGTGGAATATCTTTTATTGCAGAACAATTAAATATTACTCAACATGTTATTGAGGAGGTAATAACGCCTAAAGTAATTGTAGTAGCGAATAAAGAATCGGCAGCTTATTGGGGAAAATTATCAGACTTAGGATATATTTGGATGGGGTATGACTTAAAATATGTAGGAAATGTTTTTTGTGGAGAACTATATCGTATAGAGGGCTTACTAGGTTGTAAAGAAAGGATCTCTCCTGAAATAACAGATTCCAAATTGAAAGGTACTTTTGTGTTATTTACATCTTACATGAAATCTTTACCTAAGGAAAAAAGACCGACAGTAGATTTTCTCAATACACTGTTATCTTACTATTGTATTGAGGGTAAGTTGCAAGAATATTTGAATAAATAGCACAAGCTTTTTGTGCTAATCATTATTTAGTTATAGGGATTTATGGATGCAAAAAATATTTTAAGCCTTAAAAATAGAACAGGCGTAATTACTGTTTCTGATTTAGATATTATAAACTTTTGGAGATATTTTTTGCTCCATAATGACTTTCTTGCCGATGATATAAAAAAGACAAAGAATATTCACAAAAGGTTGTTTCTAGAGAAGGCTAAAGAACTATTTATAGAAAACAATCCTACAGAAGATTTAGAAAGTGGATTTACATATGATGACCCTTCTCTTTGGAAAATGATACAAGAATTTGAACATAGCAAAAAAGAATGGGTGATACCAAAAGAAGTTGATTCATTTGAGGATATTCCTTCTCTTTTGTTTGATGAGGATGAATATGGTGTATATTTTAAAATATATAATTTAAAACTGGATCATTCTATATTTTATTATATGTATGGTCAAGTAGACAAATGGATAGTAAAAGTACAAGAAGACCTTTCAATAGTAATAGATTTAATAAAAGTGTCTGAATACATTCCGGAAATATTGGAAATTATTCGAAAAAGTGGATCAGCCCCAAAGGCCCATTCTTGTTTGATCCAAAAATTTAATATTTCGTATAACACAGCTGATGTTATACTTGCAACTAAAGTGCATACGTTAGTTAGTACTCTTCCAGAAACATATATAGAAGAATCTGATTTTCTATCAAAAACGCTAGAGATTTTGGGAAAATTATACTTATTTGACCTGAAGATGAAATAATAAGCCATTATCTGTTTGAACAGACAGGGGTGGTAAACTTAAGGAATTCACCCTAATAGATATTACAAATCAATCATAAAGCTGAGTCATATTCTTCGCTATATTTCCTATTTGTTATTTTAACCATTGTGGAGACATCACTTGCAAATCACTGTCATGTGGTAACAACGTAAGCATTCAGCTACCCCCGCATTTTATCCCATAAATAATGTATACCAAACTGTTTCATCGGCTATATAAATAATAAAAGAGGTTGTGTCAAAATGTGACACAACCTCTTTTATTATTTATAATCACCGTCTCCGGTGAATAGTAAGTGGTTACTGCGTTACTTTATTTCGATTTGTCTATTTGGCTTCTTTACTTCTTCTTCAGAGAGTTTCGGAAGTTCGATGTTTAAAACACCATGTTCTACGGATGCAGCAATTTTTTCTTTGTCCACATTGTCCGGTAGAATCATTGTTTGCTGGAACTTAGAGTATGAGAATTCGCGACGCAGATAGCGACCGTCTTTCTTTTCCTCCTTGTTTTCAGTCTTCTTCTCCATGCTGATAACGAGGTTGTTGTCTTCATCAATGCGAACATTGAAATCATCCTTCGTCATACCAGGAGCAGCCAATTCCACTTTGTACTCTTTTTCTGTTTCCAAAACATTAATTGCAGGTGCAGTAGCATTTGCTTTTACCATCCAATCGTTATCAAAGAAATCATTAAAGATACTTGGTAACCAACTTTGAGTTCTTCTAACAGGCATCATAATTTTAGTCTCCTATCTTTAAGTTAAACATTCAATTAATAAATTTAGAACTTCGGTGTTTTCACTTCCGATGGTATCGGTTATCCCGCCTTCCATCGTCCGCTCTCGAACCGTTGTTCGCTTCTATAAATGCAAACCTTATGCCAAGAGATTTTAGAGACTAAAATTGTCTATTTGTCATTTTTATAATGTCATTTTTGCAATATAAATGACAAAATGTATCCTGTTTTTATTTATTTTATATAAGATAGATATTAATTTGATAACCTGTTTACTTCTTCTCGATCAGTTTGAACCTTATTCTTAGTGTTTGCCTTTCTTCGTCATAATCATAACTAATGATTTTGAAGGTACCCACTTCAGAAGTATGGGATACATGCAATCCGATGCAGGCGCAGGCATCATAATCTCCAATGCGGACAATGCGAAGAGTTTCGCTTGCATCGGCAGGTAGTTTACTTAAATCTACGATGTCTTTGGCCTGTTCATGAGTCATAAACTCAACAGTCACAGGTAGATTCTGACTGATTACCTCGTTCACTTTATCTTCAATAGACTGGATTTGTTCCGCTGTCGGACATGACGAAAGTATATAGTCACATTTACTCTTTTTCCTTTCGATGTGTGCATTGCGAGAACGTGGGCAGCCAAAGGTTTTCACCATGGTTGCATTGAGTAAATGCTCTGCTGTATGCATAGGAGGGTATTCCTGCTTGTTGTGATCGTTGAGTTGAATTTGTTGTTCCATAAATTATTTCAATAACTTTTTATTTTTAATATCTTCTAATATGCTCATTTGTTGAATTGCTATTTGATTTAATTTGATGAGTCTATCTTGAGGGGAAAGAGTAAACGCATTTAGTCCTGCTTCTTTTTTAAACCCCTCGAATTCGAGGGGTTTAAAATGGGGGTTGTACAATATCTCCCATAATCCTAAGTATTCAATGGTCATTCTATTACGTAGCCAGTTGGCAATAACAGCATTGGCATCTGTTTTCTGAACTGTAATCTTTGCCATATTCTGATTTTTCAGTAAAGGTAGAGTTATATTTGGGAATAAAGAAACGTATATCACTTTTTATTCAGGATATGTTAAACTCACTTCCATGCATCGGAGATATCTCGCTTATTCAATTATTATTTTCTCTCCCAAGAAATGAGGTTGTTTATCTATACCTAAATCTATAAACATTTTGACTCTTGCGAGTAATTCCCGGATGTTAGTTTTCAGTCCGGCATAAGCATTTACATTTTGGGCGTTGTACCCGATGGCGTCTATTCCATTTTTCTCTGCAAGATAGATTGTTCGTTCGTTATGGAAACGTTGGGAGATGATGGTCAGACGATTTTGTCCAAACACCTCTTTGGCACGTACAACAGAGTCGAGAGTCCGGAATCCGGCATAATCTAAATAAATGGATTTTTCAGGAATACCTTTTTGCATGAGTGCTTTCTTCATTTCTTCCGGTTCATTGTAATCCTCTTTACGGTTATCGCCGCTGATGAGGATATATTTAATTTTTCCGGCTTTATATAACTCTACTGTTGCAAGAATCCGATAATCGAAGTATAAATTGTTATTTCCACTTTTCAACTTGGGAGAAGTTCCGAGAAGTAATCCTACATTGTTAGAAGGGATGGTATTTACTTCCGTATATAGTTTGGAGACTGTGTGTTTCTTGATCGTCCTGTTACATACAACTATGCTGATTACACACAGGATAACAATTATTAGAGTGGTATAAAGCAGTTTGCGTTTCATGTTTCGGATAATAATTGTGACTTCACAAAAATACCATTCTTTTTTAGGAAATCAAGCATATAGACATAAAAAAAGGAGCAACGCCTTGCTCCAACCTTTGTTAACCTTAAATCTAATACTATGAAAAACACAGTGCA